>JAGWJU010000418.1 GCA_028865585.1 Elusimicrobiota bacterium
CGCGGTCGAGGCGGCGATTTCCGGCGGAGGCCTGAAGGTTAGGTCCGTCGAGCGCAAGGAAGCCCGCCGCCGCCCGCCGCCGCCCTTTTCCACGAGTCTCCTGCAGCAGGCGGCGTCGCAGAAGCTGGGGTTCGTCTCCGATCGGACCATGCGCATCGCGCAGTCGCTCTACGAGGGCGTGGACATCGGCGCGGACGAGCCCGTCGGCCTCATCACCTACATGAGGACCGACTCCTTCGCGGTCTCCGAAATCGCGGCCGCGGAAGCCGCGGGCTACTTGAAGGAGCGCTTCGGTCCGCGCTACGTGCCGGCCGAGCCCCCCAAATACCAGACCAAGTCTCGCGGCGCGCAGGAGGCCCACGAGGCCGTGCGTCCGACGAGCATCGCGCGCACGCCCGAGTCCCTGCGCAAGTACCTTTCCCCCGAGCAGCACCGGCTCTACGATCTCATCTGGAAGCGCTTTGCCGCCAGCCAGATGGCGGAGGCGGTCTACGACACCGTTTCCGTGGAGATTGAGGGGCCGCAGTCTTTGTGGCGCGCCTCCGGCCGCGCGATGAAGTTCGAGGGTTTCCTTAAGGTTTATTCCTTCTCCGCGGAGGACGAAAACGAGAAAGAGGAAGGCGAGGAGGGGGAGGAGAAGGCGGCCATTCCGGCGGACTTGAGGGAAGGCGATGCCTTGGCGGTCGAGCGCTTTATTAAGGAAGAGCATCGCACCAGCCCGCCTCCTTATTCCAACGAGGCCAGCCTCATCAAGGCCATGGAGAAGCACGGCATCGGACGCCCTTCGACGTACGCGCCCACCATCAAGACCATCGTCGGGCGCGGCTACGTGCGCCGCAACCCCAAGGACCGCCGGCTTTTGCCCAGCGAGCTCGGCATCCTGGTCACCGAGAGCCTGAAAAAGCATTTCGAGGGAATCGTCAGCCTCACCTACACAGCCGAGGTCGAGGAAAAGTTGGACGCCATCGCCGAGGGCAAGGACGAGTGGACCAAGGTGGTCAAGGACTTCTACGGCCCTTTCTCCGAGTCCATGAAGTCGGCCTCCGAGAACATGGCCGTGGTCCGTCCCGAGCCCAAAATGTCGGACCAGAAGTGCCCGGTTTGCGGCGAGCCCATGCTCATCCGCGAGAGCCGCTTCGGCAAATACCTCTCCTGTTCGACTTTCCCCAAGTGCAAGGGCAAAATTCGCCTCAACGCCGACGGTGCCGCGGACGTGCCCGAACCGACCGACGAGAAGTGCGACCTCTGCGGCAAACCCATGGTCATCCGCACCGGCCGCAAAGGGCGCTTTTTGGCCTGCTCGGGCTACCCCGCCTGCCGCAACACCTTCTCCTTGGACGCCGAGGGGAAAAAGATCGAAGGTTCGCGGCCGGTCGCCACCAAGCGCCAGTGCCAGAAGTGCGGACGCTTCATGATGCTGCGCCAGGGCAAGCGCGGGTTCTTCCTGACCTGCCCGGGATTTCCCAAGTGCCGCAACCTCATCCCCGTCTCCAAGGACGACGCGCAGGCCCTTAAGGACGCGGGCGCCCCTCCGCCGGCCGGGCCGGCTTCCGCAGAGTGAGCGAGTCAGCCTCCTCCGC
>JAGWJU010000419.1 GCA_028865585.1 Elusimicrobiota bacterium
GACCGCGATGCCGTGCTCCGCGCGCAGGCGCTCGGCCAGGCTCGCGTCGCTGGGCGAGTCGTCCTCCTTGAGCCAATGCCCCAGGATGAGGCGCAGCTGCCGGCGCCGCCCGGGCAAAAGCGCGATGAGCGGCGCCTCCTTGCCCCAGGGCAGGCGCACCGAGCGCCCGGAGAGCGCCCGGCAGATGGTGCTGGGGGCCAGGTCCAAGCGCCGCGCCAGCATGCGCAGGCTCACGGGCTTGCGCAGCTCCTCCTCCTGGGTCTGCAGGAAGCCGGCCTGCACCTTGGCCAAGGTCTCGAAAATGCGGAACATGGTGCTCTGGCGCAGGTTGATGGTCTCCAGGCGCTTCAAGAGCCCGGGCAGGCGCTTAAGCTCCTCCGCGGAGAGTTCCGCTTTGATCTGCTCCAGCAGATCGTAGCGGACTTGGTAGAGCCCGCGCGCCCAGTGGGGGGAGAAAAACTCGAATTCGGGCTCGTCCTCCTCGACCGAGAGGCGCGCCACGCAGTAATAGCCCGCGCCCGCGGCCGGTTTGGGGAGCTCGGAGAATTCGGCTTCGGCGCCGAGCTCGAGCAGGAAGTCGTGGACGGCCGCAGCGTCTTGCTCGGAAAGCCCCGTGCGCCGCGCGATGTCTTGAAGCGGCAGGGCCTCCTCGGCGTAGAGGAAGTAGCGCTCGAAAGCGTCCTGGCCCATGGCCTGGATTTTGCCCAGGATGTCCGCGCGCTCCGAGAGGCGCTCCTCCACCCGGACGCGCTCGCCGCCCCCGGACATGACCCGCTCGTTGATTTCCGCCGCGCCGATAAGCCGCCCGCGGGCCCAGCGCTGGCGCCGGATGGCGCCGTTGTGGCCGGGCGACCCGAAGGAGAGCTTGCGGAACAAGGAGCTTTTCTCCAGGCGCTCGATTTCGTGCGCGAACTCGCGCTCGGGCATCTCGATCCACTCGGCCATGCGCATGCGGCCGAAAACGGCCATGCGCTGGTCTTGGCGCAGGCGCTGATCGAGGATCTGGGTCGTTTTTGCCATGCCGTCAGAAAGGGCATGCCTCACCCGTTCCGTGTCAAGAATTATGCAATGAAACGGCCAAAATGTGGGCCAAATCGTTGCAAACAATGAAAAAGAGGGACCTGGAGGCAGCCATGAACGGGAAATCGGCCGTGGCGGACGCGGTAGGCGCGACGGCGGCGCAGGCGGCCGCCGCGATTAAAAGCGGCCAGCACGTTTTAATCGGCTCCGGCGCGGCCGAGCCGGAGCCTCTTGTGGAGGCCCTGGCCGCGCGGGCCGAGGGGCTTTCGGACGTCGAGGTCACGCATCTTCTGACGCTGGGCCCGGCGCCGTACGCCGAACCGCGCTTCAAGGGACACCTGCGGCACAACGCGCTCTTCATCGGCCCCAACGTGCGCGGCGCCATCCTGCGCGGCTTGGCCGACTATACGCCCTGCTATCTTTACGAGGTCCCTTCCTTAATCCGCTCCGGGCGCCTGCCCGTGGACGCGGCCCTCATCGAGGTGTCCCCGCCCCAGGACGGCCTGTGCTCTTTAGGCGTTTCGGTGGACATCCTTAAGGCCGCGATCGAGAAGGCC
>JAGWJU010000420.1 GCA_028865585.1 Elusimicrobiota bacterium
GACTATCCGGCGGCCAAGCTGCGCGTGCACGTGCTAGACGACGGCCCGCGCGCCGAGGTGGGGGAATTGGCCGCGAGTTTCGGCTTCAACCACCTGACGCGGGAGAACCGCAAGCACGCCAAGGCCGGCAACTTGAACGCCGGGCTGACGCGCACGGAGAGCGAGTTCATCATGATCTTGGACGTCGATCACGTCCCCGTGCGCAGCTATCTGCGCGAGACCCTGGGCTTCTTCAAGGATCCGAAGGTCGCTTTCGTGCAGACTCCGCACCACTTCTACAATCCCGACTGCTACCAGAAAAACCTGCTGCTGGAGGGCCAAGTCGTCAACGAGCAGGATCTCTTCTTCCAGATCATCCAGCCGGGCAAAAACGGCGCCAACGCCGCGATTTTCGCGGGAAGTTCGGCGGTCTTCCGCCGCAAGGCGCTGGAGGACATCGGAGGCTTTAAGACCGACTGCGCCATCGAGGACATGCACACCGGCATGGAGCTTCACGCCCGCGGCTGGCGGAGCGTCTACTACAACCGCATTTTATCCGCCGCGCTTTCCCCCGAGAATTTCGCCGGCTATCTGACCCAGCGCAAGAGGTGGGCCAAGGGCGGCGTGCAGCTCTTTTTCCTGGACAATCCGCTCTGGAAAAAAGGGCTTTCGCTGCGCCAGCGGCTCTAATACTTTTCTTCCCTGCTTTATTTCTTCCATGGCTGGATGCGGCTCATCTACCTGCTGGCGCCGCTGTCCTTCCTGCTGGCCAGCTATAACCCCATCGTCGCGTCGATTCCCATGCTGCTGTGGTACTTCATCCCGCATTATCTGGCCTCGCACCTGGTCTTCTCTCTCCTTACGCGCGAGTACCGCAATCCCTTCTGGTCCGACGTCTACGAATCCGCGTCCAGTTTCGCCCTGTCCTGGACGGCGTTCGAGACGCTCTTCCGCCCGGATTTTCTGGTCTTTCACGTCACGCCCAAAGGCTTGAAGGCGGCCAAGGAAAAGCTCAAATGGCGCTTGGTCCTGCCGCACATCGTCCTGTGCGGCCTCCTGATCGCCGGCCTCATCGAGGCCACGTACCACTTCATGAACGGCGGCATGCGCTTCGACGCTTTCGGGGTGTCCTGCGTCTGGGCGATCTTCAATCTCATCCTGCTGGCATGTTCCATTGAAGTCGCCCGCGAGCGCCCGGTCAATCGCCGCGCCATCCGCCTCAAACGCTCGCTCCCGGCCACGCTGCACGTCGGAAACAGGGAGTTCGTCGGCCGCACCACGGACGTCAGCCTCAACGGCGCGATGATCGAACTGGGCGAGCGCGCGGATCTGCCCCGCCTAGGCCTCATTCATATCGTCGGCGACGGCGACACCTTCTTGGCCGAGTGCGAAATCAGGCACAACCGCTGGATGAATAAGACGAAAACGGCGCGCGTCGGGGTCTTTTTTCATAAGATATCGGCCGTGCAATCCCATCAGCTGGTGCGGCTGCTCTTCTCCGCCCCCGGGAGCTGGATGAACGTCCAGCGGCCGCTGCGCGATTCCGCGCGCTCCTTTAAGGACATCGTGATTTCAAGCGTGCGCGC
>JAGWJU010000421.1 GCA_028865585.1 Elusimicrobiota bacterium
TTTTCCGCCCCAAAATTTCCGTCCTGCTCAACATCACGCCCGATCACCTGGATCACCACGGCGGCATGGACGCCTACCTGAGCGCCAAGGCCAAGATCTTCATGGAGCAGCGCCGCGAGGACTTCTGCGTCCTGAACTTCGACGATCCGGCGGTGGTCAAGCTGGCCCGGCCCTGCCGCGCGAAAAAGCTGTTTTTCGGCCTAAACCCAGGCCCCGGGCTTTCGGCCTGGACCGCCAAAGGGAAAATCTGGATCAAATGGGGGAAGGCCCAACCCGCCGCGCTCGCCGCGCCGAAGCTTCCCGGGGAGCACAACCTGCAAAACGCCATGGCCGCGGCCTTGGCCGCCCGGGCCGCCGGCGTCAAACTCTCCGCGATCGCCTCCGTCTTCAAAGCTTTTCGAGGCGTCGAGCACCGCATCGAGGACGCGGGAACATTCCGCGGCATCCGCTGCATCAACGATTCCAAGGCGACCAACGTGGACTCGACTTTGGTGGCGCTCAAGTCCTTTCCGGAAGGCGAGCCCCGGCTGCTGCTCATCCTGGGCGGACGCGGCAAAGGCAGCCCCTACAAGCCCCTGCGGCCCCAAATCGAGGCCAAGGTCAAGGCGATTTTCACCATCGGAGAGGCGGCCGCCGCCGTGGAGAACGATTTGGGGGACTTGAAGCCCTTGTTCCCCTGCGGAAACCTGGAGACCGCGGTTAAGACCGCTTTCCAAATCGGCAGCGCGGGCGACGTGCTCCTGCTCTCGCCCGCTTGCGCGTCCTTCGATCAATTCCGAGACTTCGAAGACCGCGGGCGGCAGTTTAAAGAAGCCGTGCGGAGCCTGGGCCGATGAGCGCCAGGCGCCGGGAAATCGACTATACGCTGCTCTCCATCATCCTGGCCCTGGTCTGCTGGGGACTGGTCATGGTCTACTCCTCGAGCGCCATTTGGGCCAAGGAAAACCTCGGCAGTTCGCTCTACTTCTTGAAGCGCCAGCTCTTCTGGTCCGCGCTGGGGCTGGGCGCGATGTGGATTCTGAGCCGCACCGATTACCGGAAGATCCGGGAAGCGGTCATGCCCATCTTCGTCTTGACCGCGCTGGCCCTGGCCGTCGCGCTCCTGGGCCATCCGGTGGCGGGCGTGCGGCGCTGGATTCGCCTGGGCCCCTTCGGCGTCGAGCCTTCCGAGTTCGCCAAGCTGACGACGGTCATCTACCTGGCCCACTACTTCGACCGCAACCACCGCAAGGTGAAGTCCCTGGCCGAGGGCCTGCTCGTTCCCCTCGGCATGGTCGGGATTTTGCTGCTCCTCATCGGCGCAGGACGCGACCTAGGCACGCCCGTTCTTATTTTTGGCGTCAGCGTCATCATGATCTACGCCGGCGGCGGACGCGTCTCCTACGTCTTCGGCGCCGCCGCGGCCGGCGTGCCCGTGGTCGCCTACGAGCTGATCAAGTATCCTTACCGCCGGGCGCGGGTGCTCAACTTCCTGGACCCCTTCAAAAACGCGCGCGGCGCGGGCTACCAGCTGGCGCAGTCCCTGATCGCCGTGGGCTCGGGCGGCTGGTTCGGCAAGGGCC
>JAGWJU010000422.1 GCA_028865585.1 Elusimicrobiota bacterium
CATGGGGGATTATTTCCGGGTTTCCATGGACGACAGGGACCTGAACTACGAAAACTACTTCACGCACGGCGAGAAGCCGCGGCACGCCGAGGCCGACTACACTTCGGACAAGACGGAACAGCTGACGGCCGCCAAGGTCGAACAGTTGCTGCGGTCTCTTCCGGAGTTGAAGCTGCCCCAGCCAGTCTAGTGACGACAATCGGAATCACCGGCGCGGACGGGCTCATCGGCCGGCATTTGCGGGCCGCGTTCATGGCCCAGGAGGGCTTCAAGGTCCTGGGAGCGGGGCGCGAGGCCTTCGCGGATCAAAAGCGGCTGGAGAAATTCGCCGGCTCCTGCGACGCGATTATCCACTTGGCCGGCAAAAATCGCGGCGAGGACGCCGAAATCGCGGAAACCAACGTCCGCCTCGTCCAACAACTGGCCGACGCCTGCCGGAAGAAGACCGGAAAGCCGCCGCACGTCTTCTTCGCCTCGTCGTCCCATATCGCCCTGAAAACGGCCTACGCGCGCTCCAAGCGCCGCGGCGCGGAAATTTTCCGGCAATGGGCCTCGGAGACGGGCGGCGCCTTCACCAATCTCATTCTTCCCCACGTCTTCGGCGAAGGCGGGCGCCCGTTCTATAACTCCGCGGTCGCGACGTTCTGCCACCAACTGGCCAACGGAGAGGAGCCGCGGATCATCGAGGACAAGGAAATCGAACTCGTCCACGCGCAGGATTTGGCCCCAATCATCCAAAAAGAGCTTGGCGCGGCCTCGAAGGAAGTATCCGTTGGCGGCCGCAAGATCTCGGTCTCGGGAATGCTCTCGATCCTGCGGGAACTGGCCGCCTCTTATCGCGCGCAGGTCATCCCCGATTTGCGCGATGAGTTCCGCCTGCGCCTCTTCAACGCCTATCGCCATTGCCTGTTCCCGCGTTTCTACCCCGTCGCACTGGAGCTTCACTCCGATCGGCGCGGCGGAGTATTCGAAGCCGTCAAGGAATTAAGCGGCGGCCAGACCTTCCTCTCCACTTCCAAGCCCGGCGTCGTGCGCGGCAATCATTTTCACCTGAAGAAAGTGGAGCGCTTTTTGGTCGTCAAAGGCAAAGCCGTCATCCGCGTGCGCGGACTTTTCCAGCCGAAAGCCGAGGCCTTCGCCGTAGACGGAGAAAGCCCCTGCTTCATCGATATGCCCACCCTGCACGCGCACAGCATCGAAAACGTCGGAACCGGCGATTTGGTCACTTTGTTTTGGGCCAACGAGGTATTCGATCCAAAAAATCCAGACACCATCCCGTAGCCAGTATGAGCAAGCGGCTAAAAGTCATGACCGTCGTGGGAACCCGTCCGGAAATCATCCGCCTCTCGCGCGTCATCGCCGCGCTGGACAGGCACATGGATCACGTCCTGGTCCATACCGGGCAGAACTACGACTACGAACTCAACGGGATATTCTTCGAGGATCTCGGGCTGCGCCGTCCGGATCATTACCTGAAGGCCGCCGGACGCACGAGCGCCGAAACCATCGGGGCGGTCATCGCCCGCGCCGACGCCCTTCTGGCGAAGAAGCGCCCGGAC
>JAGWJU010000423.1 GCA_028865585.1 Elusimicrobiota bacterium
CTGGGCTTCTTGGACTCGGCCTCTTCCATGATTTTGACGATGCGCGCGTAGCGCGAATCCTTGGCGGGTCTGGTCGCCCGAATCACAAGCGGCGCGTCCCCGTTGACGGCCCCGGAAATGACCGCAGAGCCGGGCGCCTTGGCCATCTCGTAGGGCTCGCCCGTGAGGTAGGACTCGTCCATCCGGCTGTGCCCTTCGACCACCACGCCGTCGACCGGACAGACCTCGTGGGGCAGCACGACGAGAATTTCACCCGGCTGCACGGCCTCGACAGGCTCGTCGATGAGGACCGCGCCGGATTTTTTGTGCGCGTTCTGCGGCACGCGGCGCGAGAGGGCCTCCAGAACTCCCGAGGCCCGCTTGACCGCGAAATCCTCAAGCGCTTCCCCGCCCGAAACCATCAGAATCAGGATGGCCGCCACAAGATACCGGCCCATAAGCAGGGCGGCAACGATGGACACGAGCGCCAGGACGTCGGCGCTGCCTTCCAGGCGCGCGATTTTGGCGGCGATTCCCGCGGCCGCGGGAATGCCTCCCAAAACCGCGACGGCATAGAGCGGCACGGGCGCCCAAGCCGCGAGTCCGGGTACGAGGAACTTCAGGACAAGGTAGGCCAGAATGCCCGCGGCGCTGAACAGGGCCACGGCGGCGCGCAGGCGGCTTCTCTCAAAAATCATCTTCAGTTTTGGTCGCCGGACCGCGCGCTAATTCGGAAGCACGCGCCACGCAGGGCCCTGCAAACCCGGACGTCTCAAGGAAGGATGGAGGATTTCCGCCAGGATTTCAAGGGAATCGGCCAGACGCGGCCCGGGACGATTGAAATACTGGTTGCCGTCCGCCATAAAAACCCGGCCTTGGCGCACGGCTCGAATCTTGCTCCAGCCCGGCAGGCCCGTCAAGGCCGGGATTTCCGCGGCTGTGCGCTCCAAATCGAAACCGCAGGGCGAAACGAGAATCGCGTCAGGCTCGGCGGCGAAAAGCTCTTCCAGAGAAATCGCGGGCGAATGCACGCCGGCCCGCCCGAACAGCGCCTCGCCGCCCGCCGAGGAAACGAGTTCCGGCATCCAATTGCCTGAGGCCATCATCGGATCCACCCATTCCAGGCAGGCCACGCGCGGCCGCGGGGATTTGCCCGAAGCCTCTGCGGCGGCGCGCGAAACGCGTTCCATGCGCGCGCGCATCTCTCCGACCAGGGCCGCTCCCGCCATGGGGCGCTCCAAAGCGCGCGAGACGCGCCGGATGTCGTCATAGACGTCGTCCAGGCGGTTCGGGCACAAGGACACGACGCGCGCCTTGATGCCGGCGCGCCTGGCCAGCGCGGCCTCCACGTCCCTCAAGCTCACCGCGCAGACTTCGCATTGGGTCTGGGTCAGGATGACGTCGGGCTTCAACTCCGCCAGGATTTCATCGTGCACGCGGTAGATGGACAGCGCGTCCCGAAGCGACTTCCGCACCTGCCGGTCGATGTCTTGGCTGGAGGCCGAGACGTCGATGACGGGCTCGGTGCAGGAAGGCAGGGACTTGACCGCCTCAGGATAGTCGCACTCGTGCGAGCGGCC
>JAGWJU010000424.1 GCA_028865585.1 Elusimicrobiota bacterium
AACTCCTTAAAAACCAACGGCGTATCGTCGGTGGATCCGTCATCTAAAACGAAACATTCGTACTCCCTACAGCTCTGCGCCAGGACGCTCCGGATCGCCGTCCGAAGCATGACGGCGCGGTTATAGGTCGGAAGGACAACGGTAAAAAACGGATTCTCTTCGCTCAAGACTCGGCGAGCAAGCTCTCAATGCGCGACGTGAGCGTCTTGGACAGGGGCTCGGTGTCCGGCCCAAAACGGTCGGCGATGACTCCGCCGCGGCTGACCAGGAACTTCGCGAAGTTCCAAGGGATGTCTCCGTTATGGCCGGACTCGGTCGTCAAAAACTTATAGAGAGGATGGATTCCCTCCCCCTTAACTTTGATCTTAGAGAAGAGATCGAAATTGGTCGAATATTTGGTGCGGCAGAAGCTGGAGATCTCGGCGTCCGTGCCGGGCTCCTGCGCGCCGAATTCGTTGGCAGGAAAGGCCAGAATCCGCAGGCCCTTGTCCTTGTAACGCTCGTAGAGCTTCTCCAGCCCCTCATATTGCGGCGTGTAGCCGCACAAAGACGCCGTGTTGACGACGAGCAAAACCTGGCCCTTGTAGTCCGCCAAGCTCTTCATGCGGCCATCGATGGTCTTCATCTCGAAAGAATAAATCTTCCCGGCCGGCGCTGCAGTCGTCTTCATAAGCCCTCCCCGAATCCGGCGCAGGCGTTCCTTGGTCCCGAACACCACGTTGGCGACCGCCATGCCCGCCTTGCGCCCGAATTCTCCCATGGAATTTCCAGCGGAATTCTACATTTAATCGGCAATCTTCTCCAAATGAGCTATCATAGAATCGCCCGGCGAGGGCGGATTATGTGCGGCATCTGCGGAATCGTCTCAAAAAAAGGAGCTTTTCACGATCGCGAGCGCTTGAAGCGCGCCAACGATCTCATCGCCCACCGCGGCCCCGATGACGAGGGCTACCACGTCGAAGGTCCCGTGGGGCTGGCCATGCGCCGCCTCTCCATCATCGACCTGAAGACCGGGCACCAGCCGCTCTCCTACGCCGACGACTCCCTTTGGATCGTCTTCAACGGCGAGATTTACAATTACCAAGAGCTCCGGCGCGATCTGCTGGCGCGCGGCCGGAGCCTGAAGACCCAAAGCGACACGGAAACCATCCTGGCGCTCTACGACGAGATGGGCGCCGCCTGCGTCCAAAAGCTCCGCGGCATGTTCGTTTTCGCGATCTGGGACAAAAAACGCGAGCGACTCTTCATCGCGCGCGACCGCATCGGCAAAAAGCCGCTGGTCTACGCGGACACGCCCGAATTTTTCGCCTTCGGTTCGGAAATGCGCTGCGTGACGGTCTGGCCCGGAGTCTCCGGCGAGGTCTCTCCGGAGGCGCTGGATCAGTACCTTTCCCTGCAGTACATCCCGTCCCCGGGAAGCATCTACAAGTCCATCAAGAAGCTGCCGCCGGGACACACGCTCACGCTGGAAAACGGCCGCGTCCACGTGGAGCGCTACTGGGATTTGCCGCTGGGAGCGCCTCCCAAAACCGCGGACTTCGAGGAAGCCAAAG
>JAGWJU010000425.1 GCA_028865585.1 Elusimicrobiota bacterium
GGGCCGCCGCTCAGGCTGTAGCCTTGAATCATGGCTAGGGTGGCGCCCAAGGTTTCCACGCTGGGTTCGGCGTCGGGGGGCAGTTGGCCGCGGATGGAGGACAGCGCCTGGAGGATGAGCTCCCGGGCCTGGAGCATGTTGGTGCCCCAGGCGAACTGGATGGAGACCATGGAGATTCCCGTGGCCGAAGCGGAGCGCACTTTGCGCACGCCTAAAACGCCGCTGAAGGCGCTTTCGAGCGGCACGGTGATCTGGCGCTCCATCTCCAAAGAGGAGTAGCTGGGCATCTGCGTGACCACGCTCAGGATCGGAAAATTGAGCGAGGGGAACAGTCCTACCTGCAAACCCTTGTAGGACGCGAAGCCGGCCGTGAAAACCAGGACCACGGCCATCGCGACCATCTTCGGAGCTTCGAGCAGTTCGGAGAGCAATTTCTTGAACATGGGGCCCTAGTCTGCTTCCGCTTTGAAATCAGGATACAAGTATCCGATGCCGCCCTGAACCACGATCTTGTCTCCTGGCTTTAAACCGGATTTTATTTCCACCGCCTCATCCGTGACTTCCCCCAAAATCACCGCCGTCGGAACGTAATTCGTTTGTCCCGATGGAGTTTGCGGCGGTTCGGCGCGTATAACCCAGGCCTGCCCGCTCTTGAAAAGCACCGCGGCGGGCGGAACGGCGAGGACGTGGTGGCGCACCCGGGTTATGATGCGCGCGTCGACGAAATTGCCCACGGGCACGTCGGCATCGCCCACGGGTCTCAGCCAGGCGATGGACTGCCCGGTTTCGGCGCTGACGGCGCGTAGGACCCGCGCTACGCGGCAATGGATGGGCGCGGTCGACGGAGCCACGTAGGCCGTGGCGCTTTCGCCTCTGGAAACTTGGGGAGTATCCGCCGCCTCGATATTGACCGCGAACTCAAGCCGGCCGGTTTCTTCGGTCGAAATGCCGTAGCCGGGCACGTATTCCTTGAGATCTTGCAATCGCGCCTGCACTATGGTGGGTTGGTCCTGAAGGGCGGGAAGCGCCGCCGCGCGTTTTCGGGAGCAGCCCGCAAGGCAGAGAAGGGCAGCCGCTAATGCAGGAGTCGCGCGCACCGCCCTATTCATAAATCTTGGCCGCGGCGGGGCCGCCTTGTCCGGTCAAATCCTGCATTGCCGCCAAATCTTGGAGATAGGAATAATAGGCGGCGCGTTCTCCAAGCAAAGCGTTGAGCCAAATCTGCATGGCTCCCGTGGCTTCCAAAATAGTTGTGGCGCCCCGGCGATAGCGCTCCACGGTTGACTGGGCCGAGCGCCGGCTCTCGGGCAGAAGCGCCTTGAGGCGCTTCATTTCAGCCAAGTCCGCTTGGGCTTGGGCGTTCGCTCGATCAAAAGCGACTGTTAGGGCCTGTTCTTTTGCCGTCAGCGCGTTGTCCGCAAGGGATAAGGAGGTTCGATTTTGGCGGATGCGCGAGGAGATTTGCCCCCAGTCGAAAATATTAAGCCTCAAGCCGATGCTGAGCACGTGTCCTACGATGGTGTCGTTCATCGTCGGGCCGCCGTAGCCGTA
>JAGWJU010000052.1 GCA_028865585.1 Elusimicrobiota bacterium
ACTCCGCGGTCGACGCGAATTTGGCGGGCTCAAGAACGACGGCCTCCACGCCCGCGGCCTTGGCGCGCGCCAAGGCTCCGGCCCCGGCGCGGCTCGAGACCAGAAGAGCCATCTCGGCTGGGATTTGGCCCGCGCGACAGGCGTCCAAGAGCGCCTGGAAGGTCGCGCCTTCGCCGGAAACCAGCGCCGCGACGCGGATCATGCCAGCACGACTCCGTTTTTCCCACGCGCGATGCCGCCGATGGAATGAAGTTCCGGCAAAATTTTGCGCGCCAACGCCGCGGCCTGGGGCCGCACCACCACGGCCATGCCCACGCCCATGTTGAAGGTCCGCCACATCTCGGCCTCGGGCACGCCGCCGCGGCTCTGAATGTCCCGGAAAATCTTGGGCGTGCGGCATTCTTTTTTGCGCACCACGGCGAGCACGCCCTTGGGCAGGATGCGCGGCAGGTTCTCCACCAGGCCGCCGCCCGTGATGTGCGCCAAACCCAGGATGTCCGCGCCTTGCGCGCGCAGGCCCCGGCGCAGGCGCTCGATTTGGGAGACGTAGATGCGCGTCGGGGTCAAAAGCTCCGCCCCGCGGCGCTTTAACTCCGCGCCGGCGAAGATCCGGCGCACCAGGGAAAAGCCGTTGGAGTGCAGCCCCGAGGACTTCAGCGCCAGCACGGCGTCTCCGGGGCGTATTTTCGATCCGTCGATTTTCTCCGCGCGCGCGACCACGCCGACGCAAAAGCCCGCCAAATCGTACTCGCCCCCGGCGTAGAAGCCCGGCATTTCGGCCGTCTCGCCGCCCAAAAGCGCCATGCGCCCCTGCCGGCAGCCCTCGAAGATGCCGTCCAAAATGCGGCGCGACTTGGCCGGGTCGATTTTGCCCGAGGCGTAGTAGTCCAAAAAGAACAGCGGCTTGGCGCCGCAGGTGATGAGATCGTTGACGCACATCGCGGCCAAATCGATGCCGATGGTGTGGTGGCGGTTCAAGGCGAAGGCGATCTTGAGCTTGGTGCCCACGCCGTCGGTGCAGGCGACCAGGTCGTAGGGCCCGGGGCCTGAGAGTTCGAGCGGAAAAAGCCCCGCGAAGCCCCCGACGGCCGGCGCGCGCCTGGCCGCGTAGGCCGCCACGGCGTCGCCCGCGGCGGTGTCCACGCCCGAGGCGCGGTAGCTTAAGCCGCTCACGTCTTGGCCCCCGGGCCCGGCCGGCTGCCCGGCTTGACCAGCGGTTTTTTCTCGCGGCACAGAGGGCATTCCTCCGCGGTCCAGGTCTTCAAATCCATTTTCAAGAGGCTCGCGAAGGGCGCGCCCAGGCCCGCGGACGCTCCGGCGCTGCGGTCGACCACGGCCAGGGCCGCGACGGCTTTGGCGCCCGCCGCTTTTACCACGTCCATCACCTCGCGCGTGGACTTTCCCGTGGTCACCACGTCCTCGACCACGGCCGCGGTTTGTCCCGGCGAGAGCGCGAAGCCGCGGCGCAGGACCATGGCTCCGCCTTTATCGCGCTCCGTGAACAACGCGCGGCAGCCCAGGGCCCTGGCGACTTCCTGGCCGATGACCACGCCGCCCAAAGCCGGGGAGATCACGACCGACGGCTTTTCCGGGCAACGCGCGGCCAGCGCGCGGCCCAATTCCTGGGCCGCGTCGGGATAGGACAAGACCAAGGCGCACTGCATGTAGCGATCGCCGTGCAGGCCGGAGGACAGCTGGAAGTGCCCTTCCAACAGCGCGCCCGTGTCCTTGAAGACTTTCTCCAGGTCAGGGCTCATGACAGCTTGAGCCTCGGCCCCTTGGGCACCTCGTGCTCCGCGGCGCGCTTCATGGCGCCCAGAATCCCCTGCGCCGCGCGCAAAGGGTCCGGCGCGGCGACCACGGGCCGCCCGACCACCACGGCGTCCACGCCCAGCCGCGCCGCGGCCTCGGGCGTGGCCACGCGCTTTTGATCGCCGTGCTCCGCCTCCGCCGGCCGGATGCCGGGCGTGACGAAGCGCACGTCGGGAAACTTGAGCGCGCGGCGCAGCTCCTCGACGTCCTGCACCGAGCAGATGAGCGCGTCCGCGCCGCACTCCCAGCCGGTCTTGGCCAGGCTTTTCAAGAGCCCCGACAGGGACGCTTTCGGGTGAATCGCCTTGACGTCCTTGTCCGCCAGGCTGGTCAGCACGCTCACGCCCCAAATCTTGGGCCGCGGCGAGACCTCGGCCGCCGCGCGGATCATGTCCGCGCCTCCCAAGAGATGCAGAGACACGGCCTCGACGCCCAGCTTTTGCGCCTCCCGCACCGCGGCCGCGACCGTGCGCGGGATGTCGTGCAGCTTCAAATCGAGAAAGACTCGGGCGCCGGCTTGATGAACCAGGTCCACGGCGCGCTTGCCGTGCGCGGTGAAGAGCTCCAAGCCGATCTTGTAGAAAGTGACCGTATCCTTCAAGCCCCGCAGCAGGTCTTTTTCCTTGGCCAGGGAATCGACGTCGAGCGCCACGATGAGCTCCGTCATGGCTTGCCGCTCATGCGCCCGTCCCCACCGCGGCCGAAACGCCGGCAAAACCGTTCTGGGCCAAAAGCTCGGCCAGCTCGCGCGCGATCGCGCGCGGCGCGCCGGGGCCGCGGTAGACCAAGCCGGTGTAGAGCTGCACCAGGCACGCCCCCGCCCGTATTTTTTCGAGCGCGTCGCCGCCGGTAAAAACCCCGCCCGCCGCGATAATGGGCACCCGGCCCCCGCTTAAGCGGAAAATCTTGCGCACGAGCCCGGTCGAGAGAGAGCGCAGCGGCTTGCCGCTCAAGCCTCCGCGGACGTCGCCCGCGCTCGCGGGCACGCCGGGACGCGACGTCGTGGTGTTTCCCGCCACGATGCCCGCGGCCTGGGACTTGGCGGTCTCGACCAAGGCGAAGAGCCCCGCGTCGCTCACGTCCGGGGAGACCTTGATCAAGACGGGCTTGCCGGCCTTGTTTTCAGCGCGCACGGCCTCCAAAATTTTCTCGAGCTTGCGGCGCTCCTGCAGTTCGCGCAGGCCCTCGGTGTTGGGCGAGCTGACGTTGACGACGAAATAATCGCCGTAAGGCTCCAAAATTTTGAACGTCCGGGCGTATTCCTTGGGCGCGTTCTCGGGCGGGCAGTCGGCGTTCAAGCCCAGGTTGACGCCGACGGGCACCGGGCTTCTGCCGGCGCGCGCAAGACGCGCGGCGCAGGCGCGGGCGCCGGCGCCCGGAAAGCCGAGGCGGTTGATGACGGCGCCCTCCTCCGGGAGACGGAACACGCGCGGCCGGGCGTTGCCCTTCTGCGGCCGCAGGGTGACCGAGCCCAGCTCCAGAAATCCGAAGCCCAGCGCGGGCAAAACGCGGCTCATCCGGCAGTTCTTGTCGAATCCCGCGGCAAGGCCGATGGGGTTGGGAAACTCCAAGCCGAAAGCCTTGACGCTCAGGCGCGGCTCCGGCTTGGCCGCGCAGCGGTCGAACGCCGCCGGCGCGCCGGGAATCTCCTGGGCCAGCTTGAGCATGGTCGTCACGGCCTCGTGCGCGCGCTCCGGATCCATCCGGAACAAGAGGGGCTTAAAGACGCGCTCATAGAGCATGGACGACGCGCCCTCCGACGAGGGTGGCGCGGACCTGGCCCTTCAGACGCGCGCCGACAAAAGGCGAATTGCGGCTCTTGGACAAGAACGCGTCCGGCACGGTCCAGGATTTCGCGGGCGCAATGACGGCCGCATCCGCGTCCATGCCGGGCTTCAAGGAGCCCTTGGATTTCAAGTTCAGGAGCTTGGCCGGGAACGCGCTCATGCTTTCAACCCAGCGCTTCTTGGACATCTTGCCGGGATGCACCAGCTTGGTCAGCACCACGCCGACCGCGGTCTCAAGGCCCAGGACGCCCGGCGGCGCCGAGGCCCAGCCCGCGGCCTTGGCCTCCGGAGAATGCGGCGCGTGATCGGTCGCGACGGCGTCAATTGCGCCGTCCTTCAAGGCGCGGATAAGCGCGTCCCGGTCGGCCTTGCCGCGCAAAGGCGGGTTGACCTTGAAATTGGCGTCCTGCCCGGGCACGTCGTCCTCGCACAAGGCCAGGTGGTGCGGCGTGACCTCACCCGAGACCGCGAGCCCGCGCTCCTTGGCCCAGGCCAGGGCCGCGGCGCTCTGCGCGGCGCTCACGTGCGCCAGATGCAGCCTGCAGCCGGTCAGCTCCGCCAGCGCGATGTCGCGCAGGACGACGGAGGTTTCCGCCGCCCAGGGGCTCATGGCGAGGCCCTTTTTAAGCGCGGCCGGGCCCTCGTGCGCGACGGCGCCGCGGCCCAAGGACTCGTCTTCGCAATGCTCGATGAAAACCAGCCCGCAATCCGCGGCCCACTCCATGACGCGGCGCGCCAAGCCCGCGTCGGCCACCGCGCGGCCGTCGTCGGTCAAGGCCTTGGCGCCGGCCGCGGCCAAACGGGCGATGTCCGTCGGACGCCCGCCTTTGCGGCCCACGGTCGCGGCCGCGGCGAAGAGCACGTTCACGCAGGCGTCCCGCTCGGCCTTGGCCTTTAGGAGCTCCAGAAGCGCGGGGTTGTCCAGCGCGGGCTCGGTGTTGGGCATGGCTAAAATCGTGGTGAATCCCCCCGCGGCCGCGGCCTTGGACGCGCTCGCCAAAGTTTCCGCGGACTCGCCGCCCGGCTCGCGCGCGTGCACGTGCAAATCGATGAGGCCGGGCACGACCCAGCAGCCCGCGGCGTCCACGATTTCGGCCGACGCCGCGGCGCGCGCGGATTCCCTCGGCGCCAGAAGCGCGCGCACTTTTCCGCCCTCGATGAGAACGTCCCGCTGCGCTTCCAAATTTTGGGACGGGTCGACGACCAGCCCGCCTCGGATAAGAAGCCTTTTATCCGAGGCCATGGCGCCTCCTCCACTCCTCAATCAGGGAAAACGCCGCCATGCGCACGTAGACGCCGTTTTCCACCATGGACAAAATCGCGGACTGCGGCCCGTCGGCCGGCTCGTCGTCGATTTCCACGCCGCGGTTCAAGGGGCCGCCGTGCATGACCACGGCCTCGGGCGCCAGGGCCAGGCGGCGCCCGGTCAGGCCGTAGGCCGCGCGGTAATCCGCGAGCGAGGCGAAGAAGTGATCCTTTTGGCGTTCCAGCTGCAGGCGCAGGCAGTAAATCGCGTCGGCGCCTTTAATCGCCGCGTCCATGTCGCGCTCGATTTTGGCGCCCAGCCGCGCGAAGGCGTCGGGCGCCAGGGAGCGCGGGCCGCAGAAAGTCACGCGCGCGCCCATGGCCTTAAGGCCGACGAGGTTCGATCGCGCCACGCGGCTGTGCAGGGCGTCCCCGACGAAGACGACTTTGAGGCCGTCCAGCCGGCCTTTTTTCTCGCGCAGCGTGAACAAATCCAGCAGCGCCTGCGTGGGATGCTCGTGCAGGCCGTCGCCGGCGTTCAAGATCGAGACGTTGGTCTTGGACGCGACGGGCTCGAGCGCGCCCGAAGCCTCTTGCCGCGCCACGATGTAGGCGACGCCCAAAGCCTCCAGGTTCTTGACGGTGTCCAGGAGCGTCTCGCCCTTGGCCAGGCTCGACGCGGTCGCGGAGAATCCCAGCGGCTTGGCGCCCAGGCGCAGGGCCGCGGCCTCGAAGGCGCTGCGGGTGCGGGTGGAGGGTTCGGAGAAAAGAAAGGCGAGGATGCGGCTTTGCAGGACGGGCTCGGGGGACGATGTTTTAAAAGAGGCGGCCGCGTCCAAAATCGCCTCCACTTCGGGACGGGAAAGGCCTTCCAGTCCCAGCAGATCCTTGCGGTTCCAGATTGTGTGCGCCACCGCCCTCCCGAGACGCGAAAATCGGCTTCAAGGCCGGAAGGATTAGACTACTTTTGCGCGGCGGGAATCAAGCGTCGTCGTGCCGGAACTCTTGCGCCGCGTGATTCGTATTCCACGAGAGGAGGCACCGGCAATAATAAATATATTTATACATATTAATATATTGACATTTTTGCAATGCCGGGCTATTCTATCCATGGATCTGGAATTCGGGAATTTTATCTGGGATTCCGAGAAAGAAAAAATCAACGTCGCCAAGCATGGAATCGATTTTTTCGCCGCAGCCGAAGTTTTCGCCGATCCGGGCAGAAAAATTTTCATCGATTCCGGGCACGGCGCGCGGGATTCTGGAGAAAGGGGGCACGCCATTATGAGGATGAAAACGCATGACGAGATGCCGCACGGCAGGCTGCGCCGCATCAATGACGCGCTGCCGCCGCCGGAAGAACTGGTCCTGCCCAAGGACGACATCAAGGTGACCCTCGCGCTCTCCCGGCGCAGCGTCGATTTTTTCAAGGAGCAGGCGCGGCGGCACCAATCCAAGTACCAGAGGATGATCCGCGAACTCGTGGACCTCTACGCCCTGCGCCACTCCAGCCCCGTTTAGACCGGGAGAATCAATCGTCGGCTTTCTTCATCGGGCCCGAGCGGGCGGCCAGGCGTTCGTAGAGGGCGTCCGGCGCGTGGGCCACGACGCGCCGCATCAAGAAAGCCATGGGCCAGGGGAAGCTCACCACCCGCTTTTTGCGCTCGATGCCGGACAAGACGACGCGGACGGCGTCCCGGGTCTCCATCAAAAAGGGCATGGGGTAGCGGTTCTTGGCCGTCAGCTCGCTCTTGACGAAGCCGGGACACACGGTGGTGACGCTCACGCCCGTGCCGCGCAAATCCACGCGCACCGACTCCAGGAGGGCGATGAGCGCGGCCTTGCTTGCGGAGTACGCGCCGTGCCCCGGAAGCCCGCGGTAGCCGGCCAGGCTCGCGATGCCCGCGATGCGGCCGGATTTGGCCGCGATCATGTCGGGAATAACCGCCTCGAGCCAATGGGCCGCGCCGAGCACGTTGGTGGCGAACGTCTTGCGCACGACCTCGGCCTTGAACGCGCGCGCGTAGCACGCCTCGCTGATGCCGGCGTTCAAGATCGCCCAGTCGAGCCCGCCCCAGGCGTCCTTGATCTCCGCGTAGTGGCGCCGCACGGTCTCCGGGTCGTCCACGCCGCCCAAAAGCTCCAACGCCTCCGCGTCCGCCGCGCGCACGGCCTGGGCCGCGTCCCGCAATTTGTCCGCGCGCCGGCCGGTCAGCGCCACGCGCGCGCCGCGGCGCGCCATCTGCAGCGCCATCTCGCGCCCCAAGCCGGAGGTCGCGCCCGTCACCAGCACGCGCACGCCGGGCTTCGCCGTATCGCTGGCCATGGCCGCCATTGTAGAATAAATGCGCCCCGCTATGTTCGAACTGACCGACGACCAGAAAAAAGCCAAGGACCGCATCCTCGCCTGGCTTAAAGCCCGCGACAAGCCCGCGCTCACTTTGGGCGGCTACGCGGGCACGGGCAAGACCACGGTCATCGCGCGGACCTTGAAGACCTTCGCGCGCGACAAGTTCCGCACCGCGTTTTGCTGCTTCACGGGCAAGGCCTCCGAGGTGCTGGGCAAGAAGCTGGCCGAGGAAGAGGCGCTTTTTCCGCAGGATTACTGCGGCACCATCCACGGCCTCATCTACTCGCCGGTGACCGAGCCGGGCGAAGACGGGCAGGAGGCGCTGCGCTGGGAGAGAAAGCCGCGCCTCGAACACGACCTCATCGTGGTCGACGAGGCCTCCATGGTCTC
>JAGWJU010000426.1 GCA_028865585.1 Elusimicrobiota bacterium
CTATATTCCCCCGCCCGCGCAATGACGCTTGGTTTTTCATGCCGCAAGATATTTTATAAAAAACGAGCCTTGTTCAGGGTCGTAGCGGCGGCCGTGGACCTTCGCCGTCATTCGCGAACCGGAAATTATGGTCCGGAAGCGCTGAGACAGGGCTTCTTCCGGCCTCCTTGCGCTATAATGACATTTCATCCGAAGTTTAGCCTTATATTAAGGAGAGGCGCATGAGAATTTTTATCGCGGGAGGAACGGGCTTCATCGGCAGCCGCCTCTCGGAGCTCTTGATTCAAGGCGGGCACTCCCTAGTCTTTTTAAGCCGCGATCCGGCCAAGACTCGGACGGACGCCCCGGGCGCCGAGATCCTTTCCTGGAGCGACCGCGGCTGGCCCAAAGCGCTGGCCTCCGCGCAAGCCGTGGTCAACTTGGCGGGCGCGGGCGTGGCCGAAGGCCGCTGGACGGCTGAGAGAAAGCGCGTCGTCCTGGAAAGCCGCCTCAACGCCACGCGCACTCTGGTCAGCGCCATGGCGGGAATCGAGGGCGGCCCCAAGATCCTGATCAACGCTTCGGCTGCGGGCTATTATGGGCCTCGGGACGACGAGGATATCGATGAGCAGCAGCCGGCGGGGGCGGATTTTTTGGCCCAGGTCTGCGCGCGCTGGGAAGAGGAGGCTTTTAAGGCGCGTGAACACGGCGCGCGGGTGGTCATCCTTCGTATCGGCGTGGTCTTGGGGCCGGGCGGCGGAGCCTTGGCGCGCATGCTTCTGCCCTTCCGTTTGGGCCTGGGCGGTCGCCTGGGCTCGGGCCGGCAGTGGTTTCCGTGGATTCACATCGACGACCTCGCCGGGCTGGTGGGCGAGGCGATCAAAAATCCGGACTTGAGCGGGCCCGTCAACGCGGTCGCGCCCCAACCCGCGACCAACGCCGAGTTCACCCGCGCTCTGGGCCGGGTCCTGGGCCGGCCAACGGTTTTGCCGGCGCCTGCCTTCGCGCTCAAGCTTCTCCTGGGAGAAATGTCCGGGATGCTGCTGACTGGGCAGAGGCTTGTGCCCCGCGCCGCGCAAAAAGCGGGATACCGCTTCCTCTTTCCAAAATTAGACGCGGCCTTGCAGGACGTCTTGAAAAAATAGATCCGGACGGGGTCTGTCAGGGATAAACGAAGGCGATTGGGGCGTCGACGTCCGGATGCAGGCTCTTGTGCACCGGGCAGTGCAAGGCGGCTTGCTCCAGCTTGGCGCGCTGATCCTGAGGCACGCCTGCCGGAAACGTGACCCGCACGCGCAGGGATCCGATGCGGCGCGTAGGCGAGGAAACCATTTCTTTTTCCACCTCGGCTCGCGCGCCTTTGAGGGAAACTCCATTCCTTTCCGCCACAATGGCCATGGTCGTCAGGACGCAGCTGGCCAGTGCCGCGCCGACTAAATCCGTGGGAGAGAAGCGTTCGCCTTTGCCTTGGTTGTCCTTGGGCGCGTCTGTCTCCAGGCCGGATCGGGAAGGCTCATGGACGAGTTCGCAATGGAGTCCCCCCGCGTATACGGCGGTTGATTTCACCAC
>JAGWJU010000053.1 GCA_028865585.1 Elusimicrobiota bacterium
AAGGAGAAGATGCTGGCGGCGGCCTGATATCCACACAATTCACGGATGTCCACATCAATTCACAAAAAAGAAAAAGGAGCAAAAAGAAAAAAAGGTACGGCCGACGACGGCTACTCCTTCGGTAACATCCTTAACTGATTTGACAGGGGGGGGGCAAAGATGCGGCGGGACCCTAGTCTTCCGAGCCCTCGTCGCGCAGGCTGGTCAGGATGGACTCGTAGACGGCGTCGTCCTTTCCCGCGTAAAAAGAAAACATGGTCTTGGGCCCCAGAAGATAGGCCTCGACATGTGAGAACGGGGCTTGGAACTCCACCTGGATGCCGCGCAACGTTCCAATCTGGAGGTTTTTGACGGAGAATTGGTTCTCCTGCTTGCGCAGGCGCGAGAGGACGAGGGCCTCAAGCTGCTGGGGGCCGTCGACGTGGCCCGCCCAGGGATTGGGTTGGGCGTCCAAGCGCACGATGCCCATCTGCCCGTAGAGCCCGGTGTCGATGAAGTCGATACGGCTGGTGCCGGCTTTAGCGAAATAGACGCGTTCGACGGTTTTTTGGGGATCCGTGAACTCCTGAGCGCAGCCGTAGCCGGGCGGCAGATGCACGACATAGCCGTAATGCCCCAGAAACGCGGATTGCGCTTGGCCGATGCCGTCCTCCTTCTCTTGCGGGGAGCCGGAAGGGCTTGAAGACGGCGATTGGAAAACCATCAGGCCGGCGCCCAGGCATACAAGGGTGCCCGAAGCTAAAATAAAGAGCTTTCGGTTGCGGCTCATTGGTTTCTTGGCGCTCTTGGGCGCGGGCGCCAGGGCCGCCTTCAAGGAGTCGTCGAAATCCAGGTCCGAGACACCCTCGTCGGCCAGTCGCCGGCGCAGCTCTTCGGCGGGAAAAAGGTTGACGTTTTCCTTCAGGTAGTCGACGATCTCGGGCCGGATCATGGCCCGGTTTTTATAACTTAATCGCCCCGGCGAGTCAATCGCGGTTGACTTTTTCGTCCGGAAAGTGGTCTAATGAGCGATATGGCCACAGCGATGGCGGGCAAGAAAAAAACCAAGAGACATGCCTCGGCGTTGAAGGCCGCCCGGCAGGCGGAAACGCACCGGCTGCGCAACCGCTCGGCCAAACGGGCTATCCGCGAGGCCATGCGCGAGGCGATGGCCGCGGCCAAGGCCAAGGGCGCCGCGGATTCCCAGACCCAGACGCTTCTGCGCGGCGCGACCGCGCTTCTGGACAAGGCCGCGCGTCGCGGCGTCATTCATTGGAAAGCCGCCGCCCGCCGCAAGTCCCGATTGTTGTCCCACGTCGGCGCCAAGGCCCCCGCGGCTGCGGCTTCTGCCAAGTAGTCGGCAACAAGCCGCCCGGACGTTTTTCACCGAACTCAGCATTCAGCCCTGATTACTTTGCCCGGCACAGCCGCGCGGCCGCGGCCTCGACTTCCGCTTGAGGGTCCAGCCAGGACTGGGACTTCAGGGCGCGCTCGGTCCGCAGGCAAATCAACAAATCCTCGCGCAGACGCTTCTCGCCCAGGCGCGAGGCCCGGCCGACGAAATCGCGGTCCCAGTAGGGGTGCAGCCGCAGGGTTCGGGCGATGTCCTGCGGGCCCCGGCCGGCGCCGGCCAAAATTTTGGCGCGCAGCTGCTTTTGCACGGCGGAGGACATCTGCGCCATGGCCCGGAAGGCTTGATCCTGCGGTTTGCCGTCCGCCAGGAAGCGCCGAAGGTGCGCCAGCACCGGGCCGGCCTTTCGTTCCTGGATGAGGCGCGAGAGGGCGAAAGGGTCGGCCGCTTTGCGGTAGCCCAGGCAGGCCAGGGCGTCCTCCTCGGAAATCTCGGCTCCGGAACAGAAAAGCAGAAGCTTCTCGAGCTCTTGGGACAGAGCCGTCCAGTCCGTTCCCGCCTCGCGCACCAGCAGCTGCGCGACGGGCGAGGGAAGGGTCTTGCCGGCTTTTTTAGCCGCGGCGCAAAGCCGCGTCTCGGCCGCGTCTTCCCGGAGCGGGGCGAAGACGATGAGGGCTCCCGCGCTTTTGGCCGCCTGCGCCAGCGGATCCTTCGCGTCCGCCTTCCTATCATCGGAAACGAGCAGCAGGGTCGTCTGCGGAGAAGGACTTTTCAGATATTCGGCCAGGGCTTTTTTGAGCGCCGCGGGAAACGCGGGAGCCTTGACCGAAACCAGCCGCCGGTCCGAAAACACGGGGAGGGTGTGGAGCTCGGCCAGGATGTCTCCCAGGCGCTCATCGAGGTCCCCGGCGAAGGCGCGCGCGTTGAAATCGTCGCAGGCCAGCGTTTTTTCGACGAGGCGCCGGGCGGCTTCCTTGTCGGCGGCTTCCTCGCCGAGAAGGTAATAGACGGGCCGAAGCCCCGCTTTCAGGTCCTTGGCGAGTTCGGCGCCGGAAAGCTCCATCGTCTCGAAAAGACGCCTAGTAGGTCGGGGTCGTTACCGGCGTCAGGGGAACCGCCCCGGGATTGACGCTGGGCGCGGTCGAGGGCGCGTCGGGCGAAATCTGCCGCTGGGTCGCCCCGGTCACGGAGCCGAAGCCTTGGATGACGCGGGTCACCACGTCGTTGGCCAGGCGCGGCCAGAGCTCCTCGCGCGCCTGCTCCTCGGTCAGGCCCCCCGGCTGGGTGTCGGCGTTGAAGACGAGGCTTTCCTCGATATTGGGCTGGTCCCAAAGCGCGGTGTTGGTCTTCACGTCGATGAACTGCAGATCCGCGATGACGGTGAGCTTGTAGGAGGTCGGCACGAGATTTGCGTTGTACTGGATGGGAATCAAAAGGTAGCGGGTGATGGTCAGGTAGACCGCGCCGTCGGCCTCGGACTCGGGCACGATGGGATATTGCCCGTTGCTCAGAAACGCGTCGCGGACGGCGATGTAGAGCTTGTCCTCGATGCCGTACTGCTGGGTCTTGTTGACGATGGGCCGGACGGCGATTTTTTTGACGCTGCCGGGCAGGATTTGGGGCGCCGGATTGTAGGTGACGTCTCCCGTGCTGCAGGCGGCGCAAAGCCCCGCGGCCAGGACCATCCAGAGCGGCCAGAGTTTTTTCATCGGAACCCCCCTTCTCTATTTGACGACCAGGCTCACCAGGCGGTTGGGCACCACCACGGCCTTGACCACCGTCTTTCCCGAAACGGCCGCGCGGATTTTTTCGAGCGCCAAGGCCGCCTGGCGCACGTCCTCCGCCCCGGCATCCCGCCCGAACTCGAAACTCGCCCGCACTTTGCCGTTGACCTGCACGGCGTACTCGACTTTTCCCTCGGCCAGGAGGGACTCGTCCCAGGCGGGCCAGGGTTCCTGCGCCAGGCAGCGCTCGTGCCCGAGCTTTTCCCACAACTCCTCGGTCAGGTGCGGGGCAAAAGGGTGGAGCAGGATGAGCATCGCCTCCAAATCCACGCGCGCCGGCGCGGGCTGTTTTTGAATCTCGTTGGCGTAGATCATGAGAGCGGAAATCGCGGTGTTGAAGCCGAAAGACTCGATATCCTCGGCGACCTTCTTAATCGTTTTGTGGCGCAGGGGCGCCAGACCCGCCGAATCCTCCGCCACGCGCTGGTTTTCCAGCGCGTCCCAAATCAACGCCCAGATCTTGCGCAGAAAGCGCGAGACGCCCTCGATGCTGCGCATGTCCCAGGGCTTCGACTGCTCGAAGGGCCCCATGAACATCTCGTAGAGCCGAAAGGCGTCGGCGCCGTAGTCCGCGATGACCTGGTCCGGGTTGACCACGTTCTTCTTGGACTTTGACATCTTCTCGATCTGAGACTCGAGCTTCTCGCCCGTCTCGGACAGGACGGGCGCGCCGTCCTCGCCGTAGGCGATCTCGCCGTGGCCGTGGTAGACGCCGCGGGCGTCGCGGAAAGAGAAAGACAAAATCATGCCCTGGTGGCGCAGCTTTTGGAACGGCTCCTGCGTTGAGACCGCGCCCAGGTCGTAGAGCACCTTGTGCCAGAAGCGGGCGTAGAGCAGATGCAGAACGGCATGCTCGGCGCCGCCGACGTAGAGATCCACCGGCATCCAGGATTTTTCGACCTCGGGAGCCCAGGCTAAAACCTTGTTTTGGGGGTCGAGATAGCGCAGGTAATACCAGCACGAGCCCGCCCACTGGGGCATGGTGTTGGTCTCGCGCCGCGCGGGGCCTCCGCATGTGGGGCAAGGCGCGTTGACCCAGGCTTCGACCGCGGCTAGGGGAGATTCCCCGGTGCCGGTCGGCTTGTAGTCCTTCACGTCCGGCAGCAGCACGGGCAAGTCTTTCTCGGGCACCGGCACCATGCCGCATTTGGGACAGTGGATGACGGGGATGGGCTCGCCCCAGTAGCGCTGGCGGGAAAAAATCCAGTCGCGCAGCTTGTAGTGCACCGCGCGCCGGCCCAGCTCTTTCTCCTCCAGGTGCGCGATCATCTTCTGTTTGGCGTCGGGCGTCTTCAGGCCCTCGATGGCGGGTGAATCGACCGCCACGCCGTCGTCCGTAAAAGCGCCGTCTTCGGGGTAGGGGCCGTCCGCGGGCCGCACCACGCGCGGCGCGGGCAAATCGTATTTCTTGGCGAACTCCCAGTCGCGCTCATCGTGCGCGGGCACGGCCATGACCGCGCCCGATCCGTAGCCCGGCAGCACGTAGTCCGCCAGCCAGACCGGAATTTTGGCGCCGGAGAGAGGATGAACGGCGAAGGCCCCGGTGAAGACCCCCGTCTTCTCCTTGGCCAAGTCCGTGCGCTCCAAATCGGTCTTGTTCTTGGCGGCCGCAACGTAAGCCTCGACCGCGGCTTTCTTGTCCGCCGGAACTTTGAGCGAGGCGACCAGCGGGTTTTCCGGGGCCAGGGCCAGATAGGTCGCGCCGTAGAGGGTGTCGGGGCGGGTGGTGAAGACCGTGGCCTTGCCGCCGGATTCAAGCGCGAAGTCCACCTCCGCCCCTTCGGAGCGGCCGATCCAGTGCCGCTGCATGGATAGAGTCGAGGCCGGCCAGTCCAGTCCCGCCAAATCTTTTTCCAGCCGGTCGGCGTAGGCGGTGATGCGCAGCACCCACTGGCGCAGGTTCTTCTTTTCGACCTGCGAACCGCAGCGCTCGCACTTGCCGCCGAAGACCTCCTCGTTGGCCAGGCCCGTCTGGCAGGACGGGCACCAGTTGATGGGGGCGGTGGCCTCGTAAGCCAGACCCTTTTGCAGCAGGCGCAGGAAAATCCACTGCGTGCACTTGTAGTACTCCGGATCGGTGGTGTTGATCTCCCGGCTCCAGTCGTAGGAGAAGCCGAGGGCCTTGATTTGGCGCTTGAAGTTGGCGACGTTTTTGCGCGTGACCTCGGCCGGATGCGTGCCCGTGGCGATGGCGAAATTCTCGGCGGGAAGACCGAAGGCGTCCCAGCCCATGGGGTGGAGCACGTCTAAGCCGCGCATGCGCTTGTAGCGGCAGACGATGTCCGTGGCGGTGTAGCCTTCCGGGTGCCCGACATGCAGGCCGTCCGCCGAAGGATAGGGGAACATGTCGAGGCAATAGAACTTCTTGCCGGGCCGCGGCGCGCGCGGCGCCTTGAAAAGCCCCGTCTCCTCCCAGCGCTTCTGCCATTTATCGGCGATGTCCTGCCAGGGAATGCGCTCGGGGCTCATGATGATTAAGGAATTATAGCTATAATCGAGGCGTGCCCCAATCGGAGCTCGAGATTCTAGACCAAGACGGCGTGCGGGAGCTTCGCATGAATCGCCCGCCGTCCAACGCCCTGAGCCGGAGCCTGCTGGGCCTTATAAAGGAAGCGGCGCAGGCCGCCGGGGAAGACTCCGCGGTCCGGGCCGTCATCTTGAGTTCCGCCATACCCAAGTACTTCTCCTCGGGTTTGGACGCAAGCGAATTTTCCCCCGGGGACGCCCGCGCGCAGCGGGAGCTTTTTACCGCCATGGTCTCGACTCACCGGGCCTTGGCGGACTGCCCCAAACCCGTTGTCGCGGCTTCCTGCGGCGCGGCGCTTTTGGGCGGCTTCATCTTGGCCCTGGGCTGCGACGTGAGGCTCTTGTCCGCGGAGCGCGGGCGCGTGTCTTTGGCCGAGCTGAAGCTGGGCCTTTCGCCTACCTCGCCCATTCTGCGCCAAGTGGCGGCCCTGTCCGCGTCGCCGGGCGTGGTCAACGACTTAATCTTGAAAGCCAAGACCTTGAGCGCCTCCGAGGCTCTTGCGGCCGGGCTTGTGGACAGGGTTTTTCCGGAGGCGGACTTTGCGGCCGCGGCGCGCCGCGAGGCCAAGGCCTTGGCCGGAGCCGCGCCCAAGGCCTACGCTTCCGTCAAGCGCGCGCGCCGAGCTTTGGTGATGGGTCCGGACGAGGAGTCGGCGTGGGCCCAAGGCCGCAGGGAGTTGGAGGAGATTCTCTCGGGCGCTGAGCTTCAAGAAGGCATTTCCGCCCTGCAGGAAAAGCGGAGGCCCCGGTGGCCGTGACGCCGTCTTCGTTCCGCTCCGATCTGCTCGCCGGCAAGTGCGCGGTCGTGACCGGGGGCGGCACGGGCATCGGCCGCGCCGTGGCCGAGGATCTGCTCCGGCACGGCGCGCGCGTGGTCATCGCCTCTCGGAACCTGGAGCGCCTGGAAGAGACCGCGCGGGAGCTTTCTTCCTTGGGAGAGATTTCGGCTCTGGCCTGCGACATCGCGGACGACAGGCAGGTCAAAACCATGGCGGCCGCGGCGCAGGAGCGCATGGGCCGCGTCGATCTCTTGATCAACAACGCGGCGGCGAACTTCATCCGCCCCTCCGAAATGCTCACGCCCGTGCGCTGGCGCAAAATCGTGGATATCGTCTTGAACGGAACGTTTTACTGTTCGCTGGAGTTCGGCCGGCGGATGCTGGAGCAGGGAAGCGGCCGCATCGTCAGCATCGTGGCGGCCTACGCCTGGACGGGAGCGCCGGGGCTTCTTCCCTCGGCCGCGGCCAAGGCGGGGGTCGTCGCCATGACCCGCACGCTGGGCGCGGAATGGGCCGCGCGCGGGGTTTTGGTCAACGCCATCTCTCCCGGGCCCATCGACGTGCCGCAGACGCGCGAGCATCTCTGGCCCACGCCCGAGATGCAGGCCAAGGTTCTTTCCAGCATTCCCTTGGACCGCTTCGGCTCGGAACAAGACGTTTCGTCGCTGGTGCTGTTTTTGGCTTCGGATTTGGGCCGCAACATCGCGGGAGAGGTCATCGTCTCGGACGGCGGACAGAGCTTGGGCCGCGGCGCTCTGGACATGCTCTCCGAGTTGCGCGCGGTCCGCGCCAAACCAAAGGGCGCTTAGCAATCGTTCAGGCGTGACCAAAGTCGTCTTGACGCTCCTAGGCAAGGTCTGTTAAACTCACCGCACCATGAAAAAACTAACCATCGCTTTTTCCTTCATCCTTGCCGCCTGCGCGCCCGCCTTGGCGGTCGAGTGGCAGAGCTTCGGCCCTCGCGCCATGGGCATGGGCGGCGCGGGCGTAGCCCTCGCCCAGGGACCGGTCGCGTCCTATTGGAATCCCGCCGGCCTGGGCCAAGTGGAGAATCCCTCCGGTTTCGAGCTCCCCGTCGGCGCGCAGGCCAGCATCAACGGATCTTTGATTCAAGGTATTAAGGATCTCAATCAGCTTAAC
>JAGWJU010000427.1 GCA_028865585.1 Elusimicrobiota bacterium
TCGAGTCCTTCAACGAGTATTTCGACGCGCGCATGGGCACCGACCGGGTGTTCAACCCCAGCGACGACGAATACGTCCCCGAGTGGATGTTCCGGCTGGGCGTGGGCGCCTTCGCCGTGGCGGCTTCCATCGGCTTCTACCTGGCCTGGGAGGGCGGCTGGCCCATCGCGGTCTACACGCTTCTGGGCGGCTTGGCCGCGGTGTTCTACGTCGGCCCGCCCATTCGCTGGGTCTACCGCGGCCTAGGCGAGACCGCCATCGGCCTGTCCTACGGCCCGTGGATGACCTTGGGAAGCCTGGAGCTCTACACCCACCGCTTTTCCTGGCCCGCCTTGGCCGCGTCTTTGGTCCCCGGCTTCCTGATTACGTCCCTGGCCGTGGTCAACGAGATTCCTGATTTCTATCAGGACCGCCTGGTGGGCAAGCGCAACCTGGTCGTGCGCCTGGGGCGGCGCAACGGCGTGTTCTTGTACGCCGGCTTCGCGGCGCTGGGGCTTTTGATGCCCTGCGTCGGCGCCTGGCTTGGAATTTTCCCGCGCTGGACGCCCTTGGCCGCCTTGGCCGGCCTGCCGCTCCTGTTTTTGAGCGTCAAGCACGCGATGAAGAGCTGGGACTCTCCCCGGAATTTCATTCCCGCCATCAAGTACGTGGTGCTCTGCTATCTCGTCGCGACGTTGGTCTTCACCGTGGCGGTGCTGATCCCGTGAGCTTGGAACAATTGAGCGCGCCGGCGATGGTCACCTGGCAGATGACCCGCGACTGCAACCTGGCCTGCCTGCACTGCTGCACCGAGTCCGCGCCGGGCAAGGCTCTGCCGGGGGAGCTTTCCCGCGAGGAGTCCCTGCGCCTGGCCGGGCAAATCGTGGACGCGGGCGTGCCCTACGCCATGCTGGTCGGCGGCGAGCCCACGATTGTCCCGCATTTCCTGGAGGTCGCGCAGGCGTTGGGCCGCGGCGGCGTGTTCTTGAAGATCGAGACCAATGGGCAGAAATTTAGCGAGGACTTGGCCCGCGCGCTTTCGGATCTGCCCATCCGCTCGATTCAAATCAGTTTTGACGGCGCGGGGCAGGCGGCCTACGGCAAAATGCGCCCCGGCGGCAAGTTCGACGCCGCCCTGGCCGCCGCGCGCTTGGTCCGGCGCTTTGATTTGCCTCTCGAAATCACCTTCGCGCCGACGCGGCTCAACATCCAAGACGCTTCCGCGGTCATCGATTTGGCCGCCGAGCTGGGAGCTTTCCGCTTCAACACCGGCCGCTTGATGCGCGTGGGCACCGCGGCCAAGCTGTGGGATCGCCTGGAGCTCTCGGAAGAGGCCTACGCGGACTACTACGCGCTTTTGGAGCGGCGGGAAAAAGAGCTCGCCGGCCGCCTGGAGCTGTGCTTCCGGCCCTTCTCGCTCTCCGAGCAGGCCGAGGAAGTCTTGCAGGCGCCGCCCGCCGCGCTCTTGATTCTTCCGGACGGACGGGTTAAAATGGCTGCGGCGTCGCCTTATTATTGCGCGGATTTGAAAACGAACTCTTTGATGGACGCGTGGCAGGCGTACC
>JAGWJU010000428.1 GCA_028865585.1 Elusimicrobiota bacterium
GTCAAGATGACGCGCACGGTCTCATCCAAGAGCGCGCGACCCCGGCACCCGGAGGCCACGATTTTCTCAAGTTCGTCGCCCAGTCGATCGACCATGTCGGCGAAGACCGCGGAGAACAGGTCGCTCTTATTCTTATAGTGCAGGAACAGCGTTCCTTTGGCCACGCCGGCCGAGCGCGCCACCTCGTCCAGGGAGATGTCTTGAAAGCCGTGCTTGACCAGCAGACGGCAAGCGGAGGAGAGAATGCGGCGCTTCTTGGCTTCCAGCAGTTCTGGGGCCTTCATGTCTTAGTTGTGCGCGTATTCCCGGGTGAATGACTGACCGGTTGTTCATTTTACCATAGATCGGCCGCGCCCGGTCAAGCCAGCGCGGTCGGACGCCCGCCGCGCCCGGCCCGGAAATTCCTTTCGCCGGTTTTTTATTGTAAGATGTCCCGCGGGAGCCCGTAGCTCAGCTGGTAGAGCACGTGCCTTTTAAGCATGTGGCCGTGGGTTCGAGTCCCACCGGGCTCACCACGCCCCCGTCGTCTAACGGCTAGGACGCGGCCCTTTCAAGGCCGAAACACGAGTTCGATTCTCGTCGGGGGCACCACTTTCGCACCGCGCTTTCGCCCATGGCCCGTTTTAAAACCGGAATTTTCCTGGCCGGCATCCTGCTCGGCCAAGCCTTGCTGGGCTTCCTTTACCTCAATAAAACGGGCATCTTCAACGCGCCCGACGAGCCCTACCACCTGAACTACGTCGCCTACCTCTCCGCCCGCGGCCGCCTGCCCGTAGCGGCATCCAGGGATATGAGCGAGGCGATCCAGCCGCCGCTGTACTATCTAAGCGCGCTTCCCTTATATAAGCTGACGAGGGGCTTTGGCCTCCCCGCGTGCGTCAAGGCGCTGCGCGCCCAGAATCTCCTTTACGCGATCCTCAACGTCTGGCTGATTTTTCTTCTCCTACGGAGAGTGGACGGTGAGCAGACGGCCCTCTTGGGCGCCGCCTTCGCCGCGTTCCTGCCGCAATATCTCTTCATCAGCGCCAGCGTGAGCAACGACGCCCTGGCCTGCCTCTTGGCCACACTGATTCTCTACGGCGGCCTTTGGCTTCTCGAATCTCCGGATTCAATGCCTCGTGCCGCCGCGGAAGGGCTGCTTATCGGCCTGGGACTGCTGGCTAAGCTCACGACCGTCTGCTGCGCCGCGGCGGTCGTCCTCGTTTACGCCCGGCAAAAACGCAAGGACAAAGCCCGGGCGGTCGGCGGCCCGCTGACCATGGCCGCCGCGGCCCTCGCGCTGGGGGGGTTGGCCCCTGTGGCGCAATTGCCGGCTCTACGGCGACTTCGCGGGAGAGCGCGCGATGTTCCACGAGTCGGCGATGCATTGGAACGAGTTGGGAACTTGGTGCCTCAAGCTCTTCGAAAGCTTCTGGGGGCTCTTCGCCTGGATGGCCTCGCCGCTTCCCAGTCCGGTCTACCTCATCTTGGCGATCGTAACGGCCGCCATCGGCGCGGGCTTTCTGTCGTGGTTGCGCCGCCATCCGGAGCGCCGGCGCGGCC
>JAGWJU010000429.1 GCA_028865585.1 Elusimicrobiota bacterium
CCTGCCAGTGGCCGCACCGCTGCGAAAGCGTGGCCCAGGTCGTGCAGACCTGCCAGTACCCCCACGTTTGCGCCGAGCAGAAGACCTTCACGCTGGCGAGCCTTCTTCCCATCAACGGGCCCTGCCCGGCCGGCCGCGTCTGCGCCGCGTCCTAAGATAAGACGGCGTAACGGATAAAAAAAGACTCCCGCGTTTGCGGGAGTCTTTTTTTGCGTCCTTCCAGCGGCGCGAACGCCAAGCTCAGGAAAACCGCGGCTTGAGGCCGGCGGGTCATGGTTTGGGCGTGAAGCGTTTGAAGCGCCGGACTCCTGCGCGGTGGAGGAGATATTGCGATAAGGCTAGGAGGGTGGAGAGCCCGTAGATAACACTACGGCGGAAGTTGATGGAGGAGGCCTCCGGAAAATAGCGCGTGGAAACCGGCACGTCGCCTATCTTGAACCCGCAAGCCGAGGCTTGCAGCAGAAACTGCTGGTCGAACACGAAATCGTCTGAACTCTCCTCCCAGCGGAGGGTTTCCAACACGCGGCGCGAATAGGCCCGCAGGCCCGAGTGCCATTCGCCCAGGTTCTGCCCGGTCATGAAATTTTCCATGATGGTCAGCAGGCGGTTGAAGAGATACTTGTAGCGCGGCATCCCGCCAACCAGAGCCTCCGCGCGCGTGCGGATACGGCTACCCATCACCACGTCGCAGATTCCCAAGGCGATAATCAGGGACATGATGGGGGCTAGGCGCGCGTCGTACTGGTAGTCGGGATGGATCATGATGACGATGTCCGCGCCCCGGCGCAGGGCCTCTGCATAGCAGGTTTTTTGGTTGGCGCCGTAGCCGCCGTTTTTCTTCCGCACGATTACGGTAAGGCCCAGCGAGCGGGCGACCTCCGCAGTTCTATCTTTGGAGGCGTCATCCACCAGAATGATTTCGGAAATCGCGCCCGCAGGGATGTCTCGGATTGTTTGCTCCAGGGTTTTCTCTGCGTTGTAGGCGGGGAGGACGGCGATGATCTTCATTGCGGTTTCCGGGAAATCATGATGGAGAGGCATACTTCTGCTGGCGGCTCGGATCAGGACGCGCTTGTAGGAATTCCAACCGTTCCGCTTCGCCGTCCCGGACGGATGCAAGCGCCCAAAGAATGAGAAACGGATATAGGTGGCTGGTCATGCGCCCCATCCCGACCGAGATAAACTGCAGATACTTAGCCAAATAATCCCGGCCGGGCGAAACCGTGACGTCTCCGATGAATGGCAAGGCCGCGAAACAAAAACCGACGGCGGAAAGAAATCCCGCGGAAATAAGTCCAAAAAAACGGGTGTCTTCGCCTTGGACCGTGCCGCGCCGCCGCCAAATCAAAATCCCGGCCAGGAGCCAGAAAAGGATGCCGGTCCTCCAATGAAAGAGCCACTGCCCCTGCCAGCCGTACAAAAATATCAGAAACACTTTCTCAAGCGCGGACGCGGGCGTGCTCCCCGCGCCAAGCCAAGCGGCATTTGGGTGGAAGTACTGCGAGACCACGTCCAGCGCGGCGGGCCTCAGCAGCACCCAGG
>JAGWJU010000054.1 GCA_028865585.1 Elusimicrobiota bacterium
GCACCGCGTGGCCACCATCAGCTACGGCAAGGACAAGCCGATTTGCCGGCAGATGACCTCGTCTTGCTGGCGGCAAAACCGCAGGGCCGACACGCTGTTGGCCGAGCCCGCGGGCATGGCCGGGACTTAAAAGGAGCCTCTGAAAAGAAATGACACGGGAACAGGGACGCAAGACGGGATTCGGTTCGTTCGCTTTGGCTTTCGGCGCGGCCGCGCTGCTTTCGGCCTGCGCGCACAACAAGACGATGGCGTCCGCGGCCAAGCCTGCGGCGCCGGCACCCGCGGTCAAGACGGCGTCCGCGGCCAAGCCTGCGGCCCCGGCCGCGCCCGAGACTTTCGCCCAGGCGGCCAAGGGCCTCTCGGTGCATAAGTTCTGGGGCGTCGTGCAGTCGGTCGACGCCAAGGATGATTCCGTGACGCTCAAGTCGCGGCGCGGCACGGTCAAGGACTTCATGGTTCTCACGGACACCAAGCTCAACCGCGGCGGCGCCGACGCCAGCGTCACTTTCGCGGCGCTCAAGGCCGGCGAGCACCTGCGCGTCGTCTACGCGGGCAAGTACGCCAAGGACATCCACGTGATGATCCTGGCGCACGGCGCGTAAGCGATTTCTTCTCCTTCAAGCGGCGGCCGGCGCCTTCTTCCGGGAGGGCCCGGCCGCCCTTGACGCCGCCGCTCCAAACACTCTAAAATCACGTCATGACAAAGACAACGATTTTGACCGCGGCCTTGGCCGCGCTGGCGTGCGCTCCGGCGATGGGTTCGGGTTTCGCGGCGCCCGCGGGTTTCGCTCCGGCCTTGCTGAAGATTGAGGCGGGCGCTCTGGCGGGCAAGGCCCAATCGGCCAAGGCCGCGGACGCCGCGCTGGCCGGAAACATCGCCATTGCGGCCGAGAACGCCCAAACGCTCGACCGGCAGGCCTGGCAGCTGCGCGACGAGCTCTCGGAGTTGCGCGGCCAAGCCGAGGCCGGCCGCAGCCCCATGCTGCAAGCCCAGCTGCAGCAGGCGGCCTCGGAGATGAGCATCATCTTGTCCAACGTCAACTACGTGGGCTCCGAGATCAACAACCTGATTATCGAGGCCGCGCCCGACCCGGCGGCCGTCTCGGACGCGCAGAACCTGGAGATGGCCGCGGAGCGCTTCGCCTCCATGGCGCAGTGGCTCAACAGCGAGGCGCTTCTGGACCAAAGCGTCTTTTCCGCCGCGGGCGCGGGCGCCCAGGCCATGGAGATCCAGATGGACGCCCAGCAAATCGACTCGGGCGCGTCGGAAATCCAGAGCCTTTCCTCCGAGCTGCTTTCCAAAGTGCGGCCAGCGGCCCGCCGCCACAATGTGCTAAAATTCTCCACGACGGGCCTGTAGCTCAGCTGGGAGAGCGCCTGCATGGCATGCAGGAGGTCAGCGGTTCGATCCCGCTCAGGTCCACCAGATTTCGCCGCACTGACGTAAAGCCTCCCTCAGAAGGAAAAACCAACGCCGGACGTCCCCGGCCGGGGCACGGCTGCGCCCAATTCCCAAATGGGGCAGAACAATCTTGATTTGGTATAAAGTTACTGGTTGGTTATAAGAGGAGACCGGTTTTACTGCGATGGATATTTCTCAACGAGCTCTTCCGCCTTCACCAGCCGCTCTTCGCCGGTCTTGAGGTTCTTGGCCTTGACCAGGCCGGCTGCGGCCTCGTCGGGGCCGATGATGAGCGCGTGGGCCGCGCGCTTGGCGTCGGCGTACTTGAACTGGGCCTTTAATTTGCCCGTGCCGGGGTAAAGGTCGGCGGTTTTGCCGGCCGCGCGCAGGCGCCGCGCCAGCTCCAGGGACTTTTCGCGCAGGGACTCGTCGAACACCAGCACGCAGAACTCGGGTCCCGCGCTCGCCGCGCCCGCGCCCGATTCTTCCAGCAGAAGCAAGAGCCGCTCGAAGCCGATGGAGGCCCCGCAGGCGGGCACCGCGGGCCCGCCGAATTTCTCCGACAAGCGGTCGTAGCGGCCGCCGCCGCCCAAAGAGCCCGAGAGCTTGGCGTGGCGAAACTCGAAGACCGGGCCGGTGTAGTAGTCCAGGCCCCGCATCAAAGAGGGGTTCACGCGCACGTGGGTCCAGCCAGAGGCGGCGAGCTCCTTTGCAATCCAGGCCAGGCGCTGGTAGCTCTGCGGCCCCGCGGCCTCGTAGGCGGACAAATCCGCCGCGGCGCCCGCGGCATCGGCCATGAGCGTCTTTTGCAGGGCCGCGACCGGCTCCGCGCCCAAAAGCCCCAAGAGCTCGGCTTCGACGCTCTCGCGCGGCGTTTTGTCCAACTTGTCCAAAGCGATGCAGGCCTGCCCGCGCTGGGACTCGGGCGCGCCGGCTTGGGCCAGCGCCGCGTAGACCAAGGCGCGGTCGTTCAAGTGCACGGTCGCGTCCGCGAAGCCCATGCGCTCGAAGGCCGTCAAAATCGCCGAGATGACCTCCACCTCGCACAGCGGGCTCTCCGAGCCGATGATGTCCGCGTCGCACTGGTAGAACTCGCGGTAGCGGCCCTTTTGCGCGCGTTCGGCGCGCCAGACCGGGCCGATGTGGAAGGCCTTGAAGGGGTGCGGCAGCCGGCTTTGGTGCTTGGCGTAGAAGCGGGAGAGCGGCAGGGTCAAGTCGAAGCGCAGGCCCAAATCGGAGAGTTCGCCGTTGGCGGCGCGCGCGGTCTCCAATTTGTCGCCGCGCTTTAAAATCTTGAAGATGAGCTTCTCGTTCTCGCCGCCGCCCTTTCCGGTCAGGACCGCCAAGTCCTCCACCGCCGAGGTCGCGATGGGCTCAAAGCCGAAGGAGCGGTAGACCTCCGAGATGACGCGCACCGCGAACTCCCGGCGCGCGCAGGCCTCGGGCAGGAAATCGCGGAAGCCGGACGGCGGGTTGACGGGAATGCTCACGTCGGTCATTATAGTATACTAGGGCGCGACGCTTGATCCGCCCAATTTCCAATGTCCGACGTCCTGATTTTTGACGACGACCCCGCGGTCGCGGACCTGCTCTCGGGCCTCCTGCACGCCCGGGGCCTGAGCGTCGACGCCTACACGAGCGGCGCGGGCGTGGTGCAGACCGCGCTCGACTCCCGCCCCAAGCTCCTCATCCTGGACGTCATGATGCCGGGCATGGACGGCCTGACCGCCTGCCGCATGATTCGCGCCAACGCCGCCGCGAGCCGGGTCAAGATTCTCATCTTGACCGCCAAGCGCTTCGCCGAGGATCGCGCCGCGGCCCAGCGCTACGGCGCGGACGCGTTTTTGGCCAAGCCCTTTCAGGTCTCCGAGCTCGAGCGCACCATAGAAAAGCTTCTGGGCCTGCCTGTCGCGCCCGAAGCGCCCGCACCCAAGGCGCCGGATCTGCGCGCGTCTTTTTTGGGCGGCGCGGCGGTCTTGAAGGCCGACTCCCTCTGGATTTTCTGCGACGCGGGCGCGGGCCTCGCGCGCTTCGTCGCCGCGCAAAGCGCGTTTCCGCCCGAGTGCTGGCTGCTCCTAAGCCGCTACGAGCCCGCGGCGCTTGCGGACTTGGAATCCTTGTCCGCCGTGCCGGCCAAGGGCTCGCGCCTCAAGATCATGGGGCCGGACGACCCGGAGGGCACGCTCCAGCGCCTGGCTCCGCGCTTGACGAGGCCGCTGGGCGGGCGCGCGACGCCGCTCCTTTATCCGCAGAGAGAAGGCGAGTTCATCCTGGCGCCCGGCGTGCAGGGCAAGGCGCTCTACACCCAGCACCCCGGCCCGACGCTGGCCTACCGCGTCAATTTCGGGGGCTTGGGCGCGGTCTGGTGCCCGGCGCATGAAATCAGCTCCGAGGCGGCGGCGTGGCGCGGCCACGAGATGAACAAGTTCCGCGATTTTTTCGGCGGCGCGGGCCTCCTTTTCCACGGCTACCGGCGCTCCGTCTTAGGCCCGGCCCCTGCGGGCGGCGGGCGCGGCGCGTGGGAGCCGGCCGCGGATTTGGCGCTTGAGTCCAAGGTCCGGCGCCTGGCGTTGTTTGCCTTGGACGGCGCCAAACCAACCACGCAAGAACTTTCCCCCATTTTGGCGCCGCGCGTGGCGGCTCGGGGCGGGACGATGCAGGCGCAGGCCTGCGGCGGCGGCGAGGAGTTCTTCCTTTACTTTTAGCGCCCGAAAGCGCTCATCCGAAAGTAAACGCGTAGGCGCGCGCTCCGGGCTTTAGGAACTTGATGACCAGCACGTGCCGGCCGTAGGGCGCGCGGGAGAGGTTGTAGAGCCGGGGCTTGGAAATCGTGGTGAGCGCGCGGCCGTGCGGCGTGCGCACGTCCTGGCCGCGGTCGGCGTCGGTCTCGGGCTTGCCGTCCAGGGTGATCTCGGCTTGGACGGGGTGCGCCGCGCCCAGCACCAGGTTGGCGCGCGAGGCGTCAAAGACCAGGATGATCTCGGCGCCGGGCTTTTCGGCCCGGGCGAACTCCCGGGTCACGGTCCAGCGGCCGCTCAAGTAAAAGTGGTTGAGCGCCAGGTCCTTGGCCGCGGGCGCGGAAAAGTCCTGGGCGTGGTCCGGCCGCGCGCCCCGCGCGTTGCCCATGTACTGCCGGCGCGAGTAGCCCAGGTACATCTCGGGAGAATCGATGAGCGCGAAGTCGACGGCGTTTGGGAGCTTGGTCTCGGGCACGCCGATTTTGGGGCCGCCTTCCTCCAAAAGCTCGCGGATGCGCCCTTCCGATTGGGAGTAGCCGCCTTCGCCGAAATGCACGTAGCGAATGACGCCCTTGCGGTCGATGAAATAGTGCGCGGGCCAGTAGTGGTTCTCGTAGGCGTCCCAGGTCCGCAGGTTGTTGTCCATGGCCACGGGGTAGGTGACGCCGTACTTCTTCAAGGCCATGCGCACGTTGTCGGCCTCTTTCTCGAAGGAGAACTCGGGGCTGTGCACGCCCACGATGACGAAGCCGTCCTTGTGGTAGAGCTTGTACCACGCTTCCAGGTGCGGCAGGGTGCGCAGGCAGTTGACGCAGGAGTAGGTCCAGAAGTCGACGAGCACGACCTTGCCTTTGAGGCTTGCCGGCGTGAGCGGCTTGTCCGTGTTGAACCACTTCGCGATGCCCGCGAAGGCCGGCATGTGGTCACCGGGGCCGGCCGCGCGGGCCTGGGGCGCGGCCGCGCCCAACAGGGCCAAGGCCAGGGCCAGCGCCGGAATTTTGGCGAAAACGCGCCGGAAACCGTTCGTCATGGCCGATATTCTACATCATTCCTTTATAAGGCTTGTTCGGGCCGCCCAAGAAGGCCAGAAGCGCCGCCTCGAGCTCGGCGTAGCGGGGGTTGGTCTCGGGCCGGGTGACGCGCTCGTGCGCGATGTTCTCGGACTCGGGGTAGAGGATGAAGGCGCGGCGCGATTGCGGCGGCAAGGAGGCCATGAAGTCCGCCGTGGCGCCCGAGTCGACCGCGGCGTCCACGGCCGTGGCCAGCGCGAAGAATCCCAAGCCGCGCGCGGCGACGGCGGAGAGCAGCTCCGGGCGCGCCGCGTTGTTGTCCAAGATGAGCCGGTGCAGCTGGCAGACGGCGTTCAAGGCCATCTTCTCGTAGTGGTTGGCGTCGCCGCGGGTGTCCATGGCCCAGGGGCGCACGGCCGTCATGATGGGCGCCACGCCGGGCAGGCAGGCCCAGGGGATGAGCCGGGAGACCAGCTTCAAGGCGGGCGTGAACAAGAACACGTCGCCGAAATCGCGGGGCGACGGGCCCGCGCAGCTGCGGCGCAGGGCGTCCAAGACGAGAGCCCCGCCGGTGGAAAACCCGGCCAAAGAGACCTTTTGCCCCAGCGCCGCGGCCGCGGCCAGGCCGAAGTCCGTCTCGTCGCGCCACTCCTTGAGCGTGACGCGGAGCAGGTCCTGCGGGCGCGTGCCGTGCCCGGGCAGCAAAACGGCCAAGACGTTGTAGCCTTGGCCGTGGAAGAGGCGCGCGAGCGCCCGCATCGAGTGCGGCGAGTCGGTCAGCCCGTGGACCATCAAGACGGAACGCTCGGTTCGGCGGCCGTGGAGGAGCAGGAAGGGTTTGTTCTCGGGATTGGGGGCCGGGCTTTGCGCGATGCGGGCTTGGAACCGCTCCACCGCCTCGGCGTAAGTCACGTCCCATTATATCACTTGAAAATTTTCTTTAATTGGATGAACGGGGCGCGATGGCGATGAGAAACGGGCGAACGCAGACGCGGGGCTACATCCACGGCTATTCCAGGGCCGAGCAGGAGCGCTTGGCCGCACAAAGCAGGTTCCTGGAGCCCATGGTGTTTTCGGGCGTGGATTTCTCGCGCCAGACGCGGGTCTTGGAAATCGGCTGCGGCGTGGGCGCGCAGACGCAGATTCTTTTGCGGCGCTTCCCGAAGATTTTCGTGCAGGGCGTCGACGTTTCGCCCGCGCAGATTTCGCGCGCGCGGGAAAATCTGGCCCGGCCCATCGCGCAAGGCCGCGCGGACCTCCGCGTGGCCGACGGCGAGAGGCTGCCTTTCGCGGACGCCTCCTTCGACGGCGCCTTTTTCTGCTGGGTCCTGGAGCACCTGCAAAAGCCCCAAGCCGTGCTCAAGGAGCTGCGCCGGGTCTTGAAGCCCGGCGCCCGCGTTTTCGGCATCGAGGTGCAAAACGAAAGCCTCTACCTTTATCCCGAGTGCCCCGCGGTCGCGGCGTACTGGAAGGAGTACAACGACGCGCAGCGCGCCATGGGCGGCGACCCGTGCGTGGGCGCCAAGACCGGCAACCTTCTGCGCCAGGCTGGCTTCAAGGACGTGCGGGTCTGCGCGTGGACCAGGCACTACGATCAGCGCGACCGCCTGGCCTTCAAGCGCATGATCGACTACTGGCAGCGCCTGCTTTTAAGCGTCGCGCCGCAGCTTCTGGCCGCGGGCCGCGTGGACCAGAAGCTCATCCGCGAAATGAAGCGCGAGCACGCGCGCCTGAAGTCCCACCCCCAGGGCGTGTTCTTCTACACGCCGCTGAAATTCTCCGCCCGCCGCTAAGGCGCGGCGCGGAGCGTTTCCCCTTGACGAAACGTTGCAGATACCCCACACTAGGGGCATGAAAATGAAAATTTCGCAGTTTTCCAGGGACACCGCCGCGCGCGGAGCGCTGGCCGCCGCGGCGGTGGTCACGGCCTTGGCCGCGGTCATCGAGATCGCCGGCGCCTCGTCCGCACGGGCGCAGTTCGGCGGCGACTTCGGGGAATCCGGATCGAGCTATCCGTACCACGTGCCGCTGGGGTTGAACCCTCCGCCCGTGCCGGCCGACAATCCCATCACCGACGCCAAGGTCGCGCTGGGCAAGGACCTCTACTTCGACAAGCGCCTGTCTAAAAACGATACGGTCAGCTGCGAGACCTGCCACAACCCCATGATGGGCTGGACCGATCACAAGCCCGTCTCGACCGGCATCCACGGCCAGCACGGCACGCGCAACGCCCCCACGGTCTTGAACTCGGCCTACAACCCCGAGCAGTTCTGGGACGGCCGCGCGCCGAGCCTGGAGAAGCAAATCGAGGGGCCGGTCGCCAATCCCGTCGAGATGGGCTTTAGCCTCGCGGGCGCGGCCAAGCGCATC
>JAGWJU010000430.1 GCA_028865585.1 Elusimicrobiota bacterium
GCGGGCGCGCTGCTGCATTTCTACGCTCCCGCGCGCTAAGCCAAACCCATGAGAGCCTGCCTGCGCTGCCGCTCCGAGAACGATGATGACTCCGGCTTCTGCGATCAGTGCGGGGCAAAACTGCCGCCGCGAAACTCCGCGCCCGGACCCGAGGAAGCGCCGGCCGAAGATTGCTGTCCCGACTGCGGCGGCGAAGTGCGCCAGACCTCGGGCACGGAGGGCGTCTGCGCCCAATGCGGAGCGAAGCTCCGCATTGAAGACGACGGTGAACCTGACGCGGCACAAGTTCCCGAGCCCTCCGGAGGGCCTATCGTGGTCTTTGCTTCCTCCTCCGCGCCTACGGCTTACGCCGAAGCGGCTCTGGTTCTCTCGCAGCTTAAGGCCGCGGGCTTTGCCTGCGAGATGCTCGACGCCCAGCAGGCGTCCATGGGAATGGTAATGGGGGGCGTTAATACCGGCGTGCGCGTCGTGGTCCCGCAAAGCCAGGTCGAAGCCGCGTTAGAGTTCCTGCGCGAACGGGGCCGAACCAAGCCGCTGGGCCCGCTGGAATAGCGACTTCGTTTTCCAAATCCGCTAAAATCTCTCCGCTATGCTGACTCTCGACCGGCCGTTGTGCGTCTTCGACTTGGAGGCCACGGGCACCGACCCGATGCAGGACCGCATCGTGGACGTCTGCGTCATCCGCAAGGAGCCGGGGGGGGCGGAAACGTCCTTCTCCTCGCTCGTCAATCCCGGCGGGCCCATCCCTAAGGAAGCCACGGCCATCCACGGCATCACCAACGCCATGGTCGCGGACGCGCCGCGCTTTGAGGACCTCGTCCCGCGCCTGCTGGACATTTTCGACGGCACGGACTTGGCCGGCTTCAACGCCGCCAAGTACGACGTGCCGCTTTTGTCCTGCGAGTTCAGGCGCGCGGGAATCGAGTGGCCCGCGCCCGGCCGACGCATCTTGGACTCTTACGTCATCTTCTCGCGCCAGGAGCGGCGCGATCTGACCGCGGCCTACAAGTTCTACTGCGGCAAGGCCTTGGACGGCGCGCACCGGGCCGAGGCCGACGCGCGCGCCACGGCGGAAATCCTCTGGGCCCAAGTCGAGCGCTACGCCGACTTGCCCAAGAACTCGGCGGGGCTGGGCGCGTGGTGCTCGCAAAGCTACCCCGACCGCGTGGACGCGGAGGGGAAGTTCGTCTGGAAGGCGGGCGAGGCGTCTTTCGCCTTCGGCAACAAGCACCGCGGCAAGACCCTGCGCGAGGTAGCCGGCGCGGACCCCGGCTACCTCTCCTGGATGATCGAGCGGGGCAACTTCAGCCCCGAGGTCGCGGCCCTGTGCCGCGAGGCGCTTTCCGGCAAGTTCCCGGCGAAGAAAAGCTGAGCAATGAAGGGGAATATCCTTAGTTTTTTTGCAGTGAGCGTCTTAGTTCTTGCCGCCTGCTCGAGAAGCTCCTTCCTTTATAAGCCCAACGCGCCGCTGTGGGCGGGACATGGCTCCCAGGCGCCGCTTTTCCCAATCACCGTGGCAGTGTCGCCTCCGCGC
>JAGWJU010000431.1 GCA_028865585.1 Elusimicrobiota bacterium
TTCGCATTGGAAACCCATGGGCCCGATGTCGACGCTGCCGTAGGCCCCGGAACGGATGAGCCCGACGCCGAAGCGTTCCTTGAGGCAGCGGCGCTGGGCCTCGGTAAAGTGCTCTCCTCCGGAAAAAATCTTCGTCACGCCGCGGTAGGCCTCAAAAAGATCGGCGTTGGACTCGAAGAGCCTCATTAGATAGGAGGGCATTCCCAAAAGCGCGTTGACCTTGTGGTCGACCACGGTTTGAGCGACCATCTTGAGGTCCTCGTGGGCCGCCATCGGGAACTGCGCGGCGCGCAGGCGCTCCAGGGCGGAAAAAATGCTGATGAAGCCTCCGTAGAGGCCGCCGCAGAAAAACAGGTTCATGCAGCGGTCTTTTTTCGGATCGAGCCCGGCGGCGTAGAGGCCCTGCGCTCCGAAGAGCATGTCGTCGTCGTATTGATCGTAGGTGAAGGTCGAGAGCTTGGGCTTGCCGCTGCCGCCGCCGCTTTTGAAGAACAGCCCGGCGCAGGGGTTTTCCGAGGAGAAAGCCTCCTTGGGGGTGACCGGAGGCGGGGACGGCCACGCCAGCGGCGGATAGAGCGTCATCTCGTCGAAGGCCGAGACGCCGCGGGCGTCGAACGGCGTCTGGACCGAGACGCGCCGGCAATAGCGCTGCAGGGCGTAGAGCCCGTCGTGGGGCTCGCCGGAATAGCCGCCGGTCATCGCGCCTATTTTGCGCACGCGCGAGGCCCCGGCCGCGACAAGCCGCCGGCTCAACTCGTAGAGATCCGCGGCGCCGCAGGCCAAGCCCGCGGTCTGCAGGTAGGCCCTCATCGGGCGCAGAACCCGGACGATGTCTTGCCGCGGCAGCGGCTTGACCCAGACCGTGCGGTAGAGGGGCGACGGCGTCAAGGCGGACCGGGCGTCGGCCAGGACGCGCCAGCCGCCATCCTGGGCGGCGAGGACCCGGGCCTGCCCGAGGCATGACTCCATCTCCTGGCACTGCGCGACCATGCTGACTTCCGCCGCGGCCGCGTCGTCGGGAGGAATGCGGGGGACGCCGTTGGAGACGCGGGCGAAGGCTCCGGCCAGCCTCTCGGCCAAGCGGTTTACGGCCTTCCATCCTTGCGCGTCCAGGTAGACGCACTGCGGGCTCGAGCAGGAGAGCTGCTCCTGCCGGCAGCATTCGCGGGCGACTTCGTCAAGCATCTCAGGCCGGGAGGAGGCTTCCTCGGTGAGGTAGGCAAAGGAAATGCGGTGGCCCCAATCGACGAGCCGCGCGCCGGGAGGCGCCATCTTGCGGATGGAAGCGATGGAGTCCTCGCCGCCCCAGGCCGCGATGCCGTCGGCGGCAGCGAAGATTCGGGACAGGAGATCCCGGCGCTTGGAAGAAATCCTCGCGGCGATGAGATAGTTTCTGAGAACGCCCGCGGAATCGTTCTGCGCGAGCCCCTCTAGGAAAATTTGGGCAAACGGCGGTTCGTTCCCGCCGGTCTTAAGGAAATTGGCGTTTCCGGACAGGAGGCCTTCAACCACGCTCATGGCTCCGGT
>JAGWJU010000055.1 GCA_028865585.1 Elusimicrobiota bacterium
AGGTAGTCGAAATACTGATCCAGATGATGGAGGATGGCCGCGGGGCCCAAGTCCGACTCGATTTCCCGCTTGGAATAGGTGAAGCCCTCCAGTCCGGCGTTGCGGGCCGAGAACATTTCGTCCGGCTGGTTTTCAACGTGGAAGACGAAGGGATGGATTCGCTGGCCTTGCGCGGTTTTTGTGCCGGCGCTCAAGACCGCGCGCAGGAGGCCGGCGCGCTCGAGGGCCGAATCGGTCTGGGCGGGTGAGGACGCTTCCGGGGTCGCGGAATCGAATTGGGCGTCGCGGCTCAGCTTTTCCGCGGAGGCGGAGGAGCCGCGGGAATCGTCGAGGAGGCGCCGGGACATCGCTTCCTTGAGGTGCTGCAGGTAGGCGAATGGCCGCGGCGACTGCGCGGAAGAGCCGGATGAAGCCTCGCCCGTGTGAGTACGCGCGGTGTGCGGCGACGGCAGGCTCTCGGCGGAGGGCTCCGCTTGCGGCTGCGCCGGCCGGGCCGCTGCTTCCGGCTCGACGGAGGCTTTGCTCGCGGGAGCGGCGGTGCGCGGCGTTTTCGAGTGAAACGAATCGGCCGGGATGGTGTCCGGAAGGGCGGATAAATTCGTGTCGGGAGAGAGGTCCGTCGGCAGTTCAGGCAGGTTTGGAATCGAGGTCGCGGCGGGGGCGGACAGGCCGGTTGCGGGCAGATCCTGCGGGGCCCCTTCCTCCGCGGAGAACTCCTGGGCGGCCAAACGGTAGCCTTCCAACTGAGGTCCGACTCCCAGGATGAGGAAGCTTATAAGGATGCTGAAGGCTTTGCGGACGAAGACGGGGAAGTCATCCTTGCTTCCGTTCATACGCTCATTGTATCTTGCGAAGATTTGTAAAGCCTGAAGCCATTGGCCCAAAAAAGCTGGGCAATAAGGCCCACTTTTTGAGACCTTAAAGGCCCAGGCGCCGGAGGCGCGGCCAGCCTGAGCACAACCTCGCCTGAAAGGGTATAATCGGATCCGTCGGTCGTTATCTCGCAATGGATGCAGGGAGGGATTCAATCATGAAGAAAACAATGACGATGGCGGCGGGCCTGCTTTGCGCTTTTGCTTTGTCGGCGGCGGCGATTCCAGCCAAACCGGCGGCTCACAAGGCGATGAAGGCGAAGTCCGCGGCCGTGAAGACGCACAAGACGACGGGCGCGATGATCTGGGGCCACGTCGAAAGCGTGGACGCCAAGACCAACGCCTTGACCGTCAAGGAGCACGGCGGCAAGACCGTGACCGTGGCGCTCTCCGCGACGACCAAGTTCACGCGAGGCGGCAACAACGCGGCGGCGACCGCGGCGGCTCTCAAGGCCGGCGAGCGCGTGCGCGTCGCCTCCGAGCAGGGCGCGGCCAAGAACGTCCACATCTTCGTGGAGTGGGTGGCGAGCGCCAAGCCCGCCATGCACAAGAAGGCGAAGGCCGTCTCCTCTCCGGCGACCCCGGCGAAGAAGTCCTAAGCTCTTCCGTCTGGAAGCTTAAAAACGGCGCTCTCCCGCGAGGGGGAGCGCTCGTTTTTTTGCCCCGGCCGCGCCGTGCCGCTCGATCCGGTTGCGCTCCCAGACCAGGAGCGCCACGATGACGGCGTCGACCAGGAACACCGCGGCCAGGGCCGGCGAACGCCTGTAGGCCGCGCGGTAGCCCGTGTAGACTGTGCTCGCGGCAAAGATGACGATGGCCCAGAGGTAGGCCTCCTGCATTTCAAGCAGGACGCAGGCGGCTAGGGCCGCGTCGACCGCGCCGTGGATGATGAGGGACGCGCCCAAAAACTGCCGGAAATTGAGCGAAAGGTGCGCGGCCCAATGGCGCAGGTGGGTGGCGACGAAATCCGTGGGGTCTTCGCTCAGCTCCCCGGCGGTCAGCGCGCGCACCCAATGGTCGATGCCGGCGCGGTTCAAGGCCAAAAAGAGCGCGCCCAAAACCGCTTCAAAGGCGCCGTCGACGGCCTTGACCACGATCCCGGCCTTGAACGCGAGGTCGGCGATCTTGTCCCAGCGGCCGGCCGCGGAGCGGGCAGATGTGGATATCACGCTCTGATGGTATCAAAAGTAAGAAAGGATGAGGCAACCGGCAAGCAAAGAGCGTGATTCCATGGCATTTGATATAATTGACGCGCCCAAACCAACCGACCATGAGCCTCGGCCTCGAAGACGTCCGGAAAATCGCCAAGCTGGCGCGCCTGCGGCTCTCCACGGATGAGGAAGCCCTCTACCGCGAGCAGATGGGCAAAATTTTGGACTCGGTCGCGGAACTCTCCCGCCTGGACACGGCCAACGTGCCTCCAACGACATCGGTCTCGGGCGCCGCGGGCGCCTGGCGCGACGATCGGGCGGTCGTATTCGCGGGCGCCGAGAAAATCCTGTCCCTCGCGCCCGAGCGCGAAGGTCCTTATTTTAAGGTGAAGAAGGTGATCGAGGGATGACGACCATCGGGCTTTCTGCGGTCGATATCGCCGCGGGCGTCTCAAAAGGCGCTTTCTCGGCCGAGGAGGTCGCGCGCGAGCACTTGGCCCGCATTAAGGAAAGGGACCCCGGCATCCGCGCCTTTGTGACCGTTCTTGAGGAGCAAGCGTTGGCTCAGGCGCGGACAATCGACGCCAAGAAAAAGCGCGGGGAGAAGCCGGGCGCCCTGTGCGGCGTGCCTGTCGCGGTCAAGGACAACATCCTGGTCGAGGGCGTGGAGACCACCTGCTCGTCAAAAATTTTAAAGGGCTACGTCGCGCCCTATGACGCCGACGTCGTCGCGCGGCTGCGCAAGGCCGGCGCGGTCTTCATCGGCAAGACCAACTTGGACGAGTTCGCCATGGGTTCTTCGACCGAGAACTCGGCGTTCTTCAAGACCGCCAACCCCTGGAACAAGGACTGCGTGCCGGGCGGCTCTTCGGGCGGATCGGCCGCGGCCGTGGCCGCGGGCTTCGCGCCCCTGGCCTTGGGCTCGGACACCGGAGGGTCCATCCGCCAGCCGGCGGCTTTGTGCGGCGCCGTGGGCCTGAAGCCTACCTACGGCGCGGTCTCTCGGCGCGGGCTCATCGCCTTCGCCTCCTCGTTGGATCAAATCGGCCCCATCACGCGCGCCTCGTCCGACGCGGCCCTGGCCCTTTCCGTCATCGGCGGTCATGATCCGCTCGATTCCACCTCCTCGCCGGACTTCGACGCGGCGGAAGCCCTTGAGCCTGCGCCCAAAAATTTTGCCGGCTTACGCGTGGGCGTTCCCAAGGAATACTTCATCGCCGGCATCGACCCCGAAGTGGAAAAAGCCGTTCGCGAGGCGATTTCGGTTTTCGAGAAGCTGGGCGCAAAGGTGATCGAGGTGTCCCTGCCGCACAGCCGGTACGCCATCAGCGCCTACTACCTCATCGCGCCCTCCGAGGCCAGCTCCAACCTCGCGCGCTTCGACGGCATCCGCTACGGGCGCCGGGCCGCGGAGGCCGCGACCTTGGAAGAAGTCTACGAGCGCTCCCGCGGAGAGGGCTTCGGCCCCGAGGTCAAACGGCGCATCATGCTGGGGACCTACGCCTTGTCTTCCGGCTATTACGACGCCTATTACGCCAAAGCCCAGCGCGTCAGGACCCTCATCAAGCAGGACTTCGAGAAGGCGTTCGCGTCGGTCGATTTGCTGCTCACGCCCACGGCGCCGTCTCCCGCCTTCAAGTTCGGCGAGAAGACCAAGGACCCGCTGTCGATGTATCTTTCGGACGTGTTCACCATCCCCTCCAATCTCGCCGGCAACGCTTCAATTTCGGTGCCCTGCGGGCTGACGCGCGCGGGCTTGCCCGTCGGTCTGCAGATCATCGCCGATCAATTCCAAGACGGGCGCCTCCTGGCCGCGGCCGCAGCCTTCGAGCGAGAACGGCCCTTCCCGAGGCTCAACTGATGCGCGAGGAATTTTCCGCCGGCGGCGTGGTCTTGAAGGATGGAAAGATGGCCCTGGTGCAGGTGGCCAACCTCAAGGGCGAGACGGTCTGGACCTTTCCCAAGGGCCACCTCGAGGCGGGCGAGTCGGCCCAGGAAGCCGCCTTGCGCGAAGTCGAGGAAGAGACGGGCTGGCGCTGCAAGACGATCAAGCCCCTGACCAAGGTGCACTACCAATTTTCCCGACAAGGCGTGCCCGTCTCCAAGAGCGTCGAATGGTTCTTGATGGAGCCACTGGAAAAAGTCGGCGAGCCGGCCGAGGGGGAGATACTGTCCTGCCGCTGGGCCACGGCCGAGGCCGCGCGCGGATTGGTGCGTTATCCTTCCGATGTCGAGCTTCTTGGACTGGTGGCGGCCTGATGGCGAGCTACGAGATGGTGGTGGGCCTCGAGGTCCACGCGCAGCTGGCTACTGAAAGCAAACTTTTCTGCTCCTGTCCGACGGACGGCTTCGGCGCGCCGCCCAACAGCCGAATTTGCCCGGTGTGCACCGGACAGCCGGGCGTTTTGCCGGTCTTAAACCGGAGGGCCGCGGAGCTGGCCTTCCGCGCGGCCGCGGCGCTGGGCTGCCGCATCGCGCCCCTGTCCATTTTCGCGCGCAAGAACTATTTTTATCCCGACCTGCCCAAGGCCTACCAGATCTCCCAGTACGAGCTGCCTTTTTCCGAGCACGGGGGGCTTGAAATCCGGGATAAGGAGGGCCATACTCAGCGGGTGCGCATCCACCGGATCCACATGGAGGAGGACGCGGGCAAATTGCTCCACGCCGTGGGCTCGGAGAAACTCGACTATTCCTTGGTGGACTTCAACCGCGCCGGCACGCCGCTGGTCGAAATCGTCTCGGAGCCCGACATCCGCAGCTCCGATGAGGCCTACGCCTATCTCACGGCTTTGAAGGAAATCCTGCAGTACGCCGGAGTTTCAAACTGCAACATGGAAAAGGGCGAGATGCGCTGCGACGCCAACGTCTCCCTGAGGCCGGTCGGCGCGGAGAAGTTCGGCACCCGCGCCGAAATCAAGAATTTAAACTCCTCCCATAACGTCAAGCTCGCGCTCGATTATGAATTCGCGCGCCAGGCCGAGATTCTGGACTCGGGCGGCCGCGTCGTGCAGGAGACCAGGCTTTGGGACGCGGAGAGGGGCGCGACCGCCTCCATGCGCTCCAAGGAAGAGGCTCACGATTACCGCTATTTCCCCGACCCGGACCTGCTGCCGCTCCACGCCGACGCGGCGTGGGTCGAGCGCGTCAAAGCCTCGGTGCCGGAGTTGCCCGCGCAGCGCCGCGCGCGCCTAGCCTCCGAGTTCGGGCTCTCGGACTACGACGCCGAGGTCTTAAGCGCCGACAAGGACCTGGGCGACTATTTCCTGGCCGCCAAGCCCGAAAAAGCCTTCGCCAAGACGCTCTCCAATCTCATGACCAGCGAGCTCTTGGCGCGCCTGAACGCCGAGAACCTTCCCAAGGCGGAGGCGCAGGGCAAGATCAAGCCCGGAATCCTGGCTGAGCTGGCGCAAGTCGTCGCGGAGGGGAAAATCTCCAGCAAGATCGCCAAGGAGGTCTTCGCGCGCCTGTGGGACGGCAAGATGGCGGGGCCCGACGCACACGGCGGCATCATGGCCGCCATCGAGAAGCAGGGCTTAGCCCAGGTTTCTGACGAGGGCCAGATCAAGGCCTGGATTGAGGAAGCTTTAGCCGCCAACCCCAAGGCGGCCGAGGATTTGCGCGGCGGCAAGGAGCGCGCGGCCGGCTCCATCGTCGGCGCGGTCATGAAGCTTTCCAAGGGCAAGGCGAATCCGGCCCTGGTCAACCGCCTTATTAAGGAAGCGGTCAAGGCATGAGGCGTTTGAGCGCCGTTTTCGGCCTGTCTTGCGCCCTCGTGGCCGTCGGAACGTTTTCGGCCCGCGCCTACGACACCATCCATTTCCTGCCGCCCATGCCGCTCAAGGACGCACGCTGGCCGGTCGCTCTGGCTGCGGGCTCGGGCCGCTTCTACGTGGCCGACCGCAAGAAAGACCGGGTGGAGATTTATTCCCTCTCCGACGGCAAGCTTCTGGGAGCGACGGCCGGCCGCGGCGCGGAGAGCCTCGATTCTCCCGAGGGCCTCGCGGTCGGACCGGACGGGCGCGTCTACGTGGCCGACACCGGCAATGACCGCATCGTCGTGCTGGATCAGGATGGGGGTTTTTTAAGCGCCTTCGGCTCCGAGGGTTCGGGCCCGGGGCGCCTCGACAAACCCGAGGGCGTGGCGGTGGGCCAAGACGGCCGGGTCTACGTGGCCGACACGGGCAACGACCGCGTCCAGGTCTTTACGCAGGACGGCATCCTGCTCTTCCGGTTCGGGCGTTCCGGCAAGCTGCCGGGTGAATTCCGCGAGCCGGCCAAGATCCAGGTCGACGCGGCGGACAACGTCTACGTGCTCGACCCCGACGCCGAGCGCGTCGATAAGTTCGACAACAAGGCCCGGTTCGTCCGATCCTTTGCCGTCGCCGGGCGCGACTTTGTCCTGGATCCCTACGGCTTTTCTTACGTGCTTAACGCGGACGACGCGAAGGTGAGCGAGGTCGACCCCGACGGCTCGGTTCTGGGCGTCTTCGGCACCTGGGGCCGCGGCGCGGGCGAGTTCCGCGATCCTCAGGCCGTGGCGCTGGGGCCCGGCGGGCGCATCCTCGTCTTGGACAGCGAGAACAATCGCGTGCAGGAGGTGGATCTCACCAACAGCTTGAAGACCGCGCCCATCTCCCCGGATTTGGAGACCAAAATTTTCATCGCGGCCTCCACGCGGAGCTGGAGCGTCTCCGCCGGCGCCCTGGCCGCGGACGGCGGAGACCTCTACGCCTACCTGCCCGAGAAAGGACGATTCGTCGCCTTGTCTTCGGGAACCCTTCCTCGGGTCTTCGGCGCGGGACGCGGCAGCGGCCGGGGCCAGACCAAAGGCGCCGAGGGCTTTTCCGCGAGCGCGCTTGGCTTCTATGTCTCCGACACCGGCAATGATCGCGTCGAGGCGTTCGATTCCTCGGGCGCGTGGAAGGCGGACTTCGGCGGAGGCCGCGGCCTTTTCGGCTTCATGGGCCGCTCCAAGGAGGGCCGCGTGGACTCTCCGCGCGGCGTCGCGGTCAACCCCCAGGGCACGGTTTATGTGGCCGACGCGGGCAACCACCGCGTCGAGGCCTTTAGTCCGGACGGGACTTTTTTGTTCACCATCGGCCCGCAGCTCACGCTTCAGGGCAGCACGCAGACGTTCACGCTGGAGGAGCCCGTGGCCGTGGTCTGGGATAAGGAAGGCTTCGTCTACTTCATCGACCGGGGCCTGGACAAGATATTCAAGTGCGAGCCCTCGGGAGCGCTGGTGGCCGCCTGGGGCGCGCCCGGCGACGCGCCGGGCGATTTCGAGAAGCCCGAGGCCTTGGCTTTCGACGGGCGCGACTACCTCTACGCTTTGGACGGCGAGTTAAAGCGCGTCTCGGTCTACGGCAAGGACGGCGGGTGGAGGACGGACTTGTTCTCACCCGGGGAAGGGACGGGAGAGCTTTCCGAGCCCA
>JAGWJU010000432.1 GCA_028865585.1 Elusimicrobiota bacterium
GGGGGGTATACGGGTATCGGTATACGGGGGGTATATAATTTCTGCATTTTATTTAAAGACTTGCGCGCCATGCAGCACGGCGATGATTTCCACGACGTCGCGCACTTGATAGAAAATGACGTAGGGCGTTCCGGAGACCGCGAATCTTCGGCCGCTCTCGTCCGGCTCCCCGATATTGGGATAGTCCGATATCGCTTTGACCGCTTCGAGTATTCTTCCCGCCGTGCTCTCGGCCGCGGTCGGATTGAATTTCCGGACATACTCCCGTATGGCTCTGAGATGGGCGACGGCCCGCTTGGACCATACGACGGCGCTCATGCCGTCGGCGCGCGCTTTTCGCTTCTTTTGCCCCAAGAGCCAAGCCACGCTTTGACTTTGCCGTGGGGGACGACCCTGCCGGCCTCGATGTCGGATCGGCCCTTCTTGATTTCCGAAATCTGCCAGCGCCGGACTTGGACGTATTGGCGCAAGGCTTCCTCTCCGAGCCAGGCCCGCGAGCGGTGGACGGCCTTGCCGATCTCGTCCAGCTCGTGAATGAGCGCAGGGGTGACGCGGATGGCGATGTTCTGCTTCTTTGTAGTCATGGTGATATCATTATACATCACATAGAGGAGCTTTCAAGGGGGCGGGCCAGGGCGGGAGGCTATCGGTAGGTTAAAGGATATTTTTCAGGCTGCCGCAGGGATTCCAGTTCCAAGTCGACATCGAGATCGGGCCAGCTCAGGTGCTCTCCGCGGATGAGTTCGACGTTATGGATTTCCGCCGGCCGCGCGTTCTTAAACCACGGATAGTCCTTGTAGGGCAGGAAATATTCCCGGCCTTTGATAAGCAGCCAAATTCCATTTCTGGAAATGCTTTCGACTTCAGCGGCTGAAATGTTTTTTCCAGGCGCGGGCGATTTCATCCTTGTGCTCATATTTTATGCAGTTCCTTTAATTTCCTCATCGCTTCCGATTGTACAAAATCAGGCTGATCGCTCATTGAGCAAGCGCGGCGCCGGGTTGCCGAGAGTTGAGCCTCAGGCCGCGGCGATGACGTCTTCAAGGACCGCGCGCAGGTTGCGGGAGACCTTCTGGCCGAGCTCAAGGACGTCGGGGTGGCTCAAGGTCGCGCCCTTCATCCCGCTGGCGCGGTTGGAAATCCAGGCCAGGGCCATCACGGAGAGCCCCATCTGCCGCGCCACGATGACCTCGGGCACGACCGACATGCCCACCACGTCGCCGCCCATGGTGCGAAAAGCGCGGATTTCCGCCGCGGTCTCGTAGGAGGGCCCGCCCACCGCCACGTAGACGCCCTCGTGCACCGGGGCGCGGCGCTTGCGGCAGGCGGCGATGGCCAGCCGGCGCAGGCGCGCGTCGTAGGCGTTGGTCAAATCCGGGAACATCGCGCCGAACTCCTCCTCGTGGAAGGCGCGCAGGGGGTTGCGGCCCATGAAATTGATGTGGTCGGTCACCGCGACGAAGTCGCCGGGGTTGATTTTCTCGCGCATCGAGCCCACGGCCGCGGTCACGATG
>JAGWJU010000433.1 GCA_028865585.1 Elusimicrobiota bacterium
GGATTTCGGGCTCGATGCGCCGCCGGTGCTCTCGTAGGAAAAAATAGCGCATCCCCCAGGCGCCGGGATTATCCGCGCAAAGCTCCACGTGAAGGCCCACGCCCAAGCCCGGGTTTTCCTTCGCCAAGCGGACGGCCTCCGCCGCCTGCGGCCTGTCCACCATGAGGCTCGCGTGGGTCAGGATTCCCTCGCGGTGGGCTTTTATGACGGCGCGGTTGACGGAAGCATCGGCCCCGAAGTCGTCCGCGGTGATAATCAGTTTTCCGCCTCGTGGGGCCGCAGCCGTCATCTTAGGGATAGGTCACCGTCACCGCGACGGCGGATTGGCAGGCCGGCCAAGCCCCGGCCGAGGACACAACGGCCACGTCCACCGTGCCGTTGCCTAATTCGCAGGAGCAACTGCACCAATTGCCGGAAATTTTCGCATAGCCGAGAGAGGGCGCGGGAGGGATGCAAACGCCTCCCTGACCCGCCGGCTTTCCGCAATCCGCATTCGGATTTGCCGTCCAATAATAGAGCAGGTTGCTCAACGCGGCGTCATCGACTCTGGATCCCTTGTTCCCCGTCTCCAGGCGCTCCGTCGCGCTCCCGCGCATCAAAAGCATGGCCGCCATGCCCGCGGACAAAAAGGCGACGATGATGCCCAGGATCATCACCTGGAGAAGCACGGAGCCTTTTGGGTTCATCGGCTAATCCTTCGAATCTCCGATCGCTTTCTGCATCATGATGACGTTATCAACCTGCATGGAGACGGGAGCAGGGTGCTTCGCCGTAGGCGCCGGATCGCCTACGATGTAGTGCAGTTGGATCCCGCCCGGCACCGCGTAGAACAAATGGGGATAAGGCGGGCCCTCAAAATAAAGCGAGTTGTAAAGAACGCTCATGGGCCCGCTGCATCCCGCCGGCGCGGAGCCGGGCCTGCCGCAGCCCCCGGCCAACCCGGGGAATGGGCAGATATTTCCTCCCAGGGAGGGATTCGCGACTTCGCACGTATAACCCCACAAATCATCAGCGCCCGGGTTGGCATCCTTCGCCGGCGCCGCCGTCGGAGCCGCGCAATAATAGTAGGAATAAACGGGCTGGACAGAACTTAAGAAGGGAGGATTGCCGCCGGCGCTGTTATTGTACCAGTTGACGCAAAAAGAAAGGTCGTCGCCGTTGCCGCCATTGGCATTGCCGCCCGGAGCAGGCGCGACAAGAGCGCTGGCGTTTTCGATTTGCCGGTTCATCTCATCGAGGCTCAGCAGCGTCTGCCCGCTCAGCTCCCCTTGAGCGAGGCTCTCGAAATGCTGGCGCACCATCGAGGCGGCCACGGCGATGATGCCGAGCAGCACGAGCGTCGAAAGCAAAATCGCGACGATCATCTCTATCAGCGTAAAACCCTTTTTCATGGCGCCGGATTGGTCCAGCTGACCGTAATGTTCACGGACGGCGGCCCTCCCAAAACCGGAGGATTTTGGGCGCAGGGAACTCCTCCGCCGCCTGGATAGGCCACCGTGTATGATATGGCTCC
>JAGWJU010000434.1 GCA_028865585.1 Elusimicrobiota bacterium
GCAATCTTTTGCCGCGAGTCTTAACGCCATCTCGGTCAAAGCCATGAAGGATATGAAGCCCCTCTCCCGTTCTTCTGCGGCGTCGCTTAAGCCTGCAGCCGCCAGCGTCCAATCCGGGGAAGAGGTCAGCGGCGGGGGCACGGTCTCCGGCTTCGGCGATTTTTTCTGCAGTCCGACCAACGGCGCTCCGGGCTTCATGTCCGGAGGGGTCATGCTCTACGGCACGGTGGATGTTTCCGGGCCTGGCGGCGTTCACGGCAGCATCCCGGTTTCCGGGAACATCCTCATGAGCGGCCAGTGCATCTTCGGCTCCGGGAACGTCTCCGGAATTGGGACGGTCTCGGGCAGCGGAACGGTGTACGGACCTGACGGCAAGCCGGCGGGCACCGCGCAGGTTTCCGGCACGGTCACGGCGAACGCTTTCGTGTCCTCCACGATGGCGTCCATTACCCAGTACGTGAGCGTTTCGGGGACGGTCCAATAAGCCGCGCGAATTTCTCGCAGACCTTCCCGCTTTAGGGCCGTTAGCTCAGCGGTGGAGCGTCCGCCTTACACGCGGAAGGCCGCAGGTTCGAATCCTGCACGGCCCAGTCCTTGTTTCCAAGGACGCTATTCGTAGGGGCGCTGCTCCGGCGTTCCGGGCTCGACGGGCCCCAATTCCGCGAGATCCTTGCGAGCCTTGGCGAGATTCTCCTCGCAGGAAGCCAGGAACTTCTTCGCGTAGCGCAGCTGCAAATCGCCCGGCTCGTAGTACTGGAGCTCGTAAGTCATATTTTCTATGGTCTGCTCCAGCCCCATGATGAGCCGTTCCAGGTAGTCCCGGCGGTTTTCCGGATCCATGCCGGGTTATTGTCCTTAATTTCAGGCCTCGGCGCAAACTCCGTGCGCCGCGGACTTGCGCTTGTTCCGTGGTATAATAAGGCGTGGCCGAAAGGCCCAACCCGTCTTTTGACGGGAACGTTAATCGTAAGAGGTTAAGTAGATTAGATGCCAACAGGAAAAGTGAAGTGGTTCAACGACCAAAAGGGGTTTGGATTCATTACCCCGGACGACGGATCCCGCGATCTGTTCGTTCATCATTCGGCTATTCAGGGCGACGGTTTCCGCAGCCTGGCCGAGAATCAAGCGGTTGAATTCGACATCCAGGATTCCGACAAAGGTCCTCGAGCCGCCAACGTCAAGAAGCTCTAATCAGGGCTTAAAGACTCAAGACAAGGGAGCCCGCCGCGAGGCGGGCTCCCGATTTGAAAGGGGAGATCGCGATGAAGCAGGACGGTTCTATCCGCGCCGCGATCCGGGAGGCAAGCAGTGCTGGGCCGCATAAGGAAATGATGTCGCGGCCCGGCGCCGCGAGTCAAACGATGGGAGACCTCGTCCTCTCCTCTTTGGCCGTGCCCCCCGCGGCGCTCGTCGTCGCGATGAGCTTTATCATCGCCGTGTGCGCGCAAATTGCCGTTCCCCTGCCCTTTACGCCCGTTCCGCTCAGCGGCAGCACCCTGGGCGTTCTTCT
>JAGWJU010000435.1 GCA_028865585.1 Elusimicrobiota bacterium
GTATCTATTATTTTTAATAGCTATATAACCATTTTCTTTTTTGTAAACAATTTGCGAAATTAAATTCGCAAATTTTCGCGGAAAATTCGCAACTTCCCGCCGGCAAAACCCCCTAAACTTATCTACGCGCGCGGACGAATCAACAGCTCGCGAGCGATATTAAGCTCCGAAACAATAATTCTCGCGCGGACCAAGACAAGGAGACGAAAGAAAAAATGTAAAGGCAAAAAATCAGGACAATCAGCGGCGCCGTGACGGTTCTCGCCGCGGCGCTCTTTCTCACCGCGCCGCCGGCGCGCGCCATGGGACTGCGCACGCAGTTCGGAGAGGTGGTCGTCCGCAACATCCAGATCGGACGGACCTACTCCCTCTACAAGCTGCTCAACCTCCCCTTCCGCATGGTCAACACCGGGAGCAAAACGGCGGACTTGGAGATCAAGCTCATCCGGATCTCTTCGGCCGATTTGCGCTCCGGTTATTCCCCCTTGCCGGATCTGTCCTGGGTGAAGCTCGCCAAAAGCGAGTTCCAAGTCCAGCCCGGGCACGAAGCCGTCACGGACATCATCATCAGCATCCCGGACGATCCGAAGCTGATGGGACGGCGCTTCGAGGCGGACATCTGGAGCCGCAATAAAGATACCTCCAGCATGTACTCCGTCGCCATCCTGAGCCGACTGCTGCTTCAAGTCTCCAGCATCCCCCCGACCGAAAAGGAGCTCAAGGAAAAATACGTGAACAAGCGCCTGGCCAACCTGGACTTCACGCTCTTTCCCACCGAAGGATTGGCGACGAACGTGCCCATCGGCAAACCCTTCGATCTCAAGAAGGAGCGCGGCATCTCCCTCAAACTGGTCAACCCCAACAACGAGACCCTGCATTTCGAGGTCCGTTCTTTGGGAGCCTGGGAGAGCCTTTTGACGCCGCCGACAGGCTACGACCAGAACATTGTTCCCTCCTGGCTTAAGCCCGAGCAGAGCGTCGTCGCCATCCCCGGCAACTCCATCAAGGACGTCGGCCTGACCCTCGACCTTCCCGACGATCCGAAGTTCTACGGCCGGAGCCTTTTCTTCGTCGTTTCCGTCGACGTGCTCGAGCAGGAAATCCCCACCCACGTCTACTACAAACTGCTCGTCCAGACCGAAGACAATCCGGACAAGCCCAAGGCCAAGAGCCGCTAGGAGACATAAGCCATGAATTCAAAAAACAAAAGCCGCGCACAAATCGCCGCCAAGGAGAACGCAATGAAAACCACGTGGAAGAAAGCCGTGCTCGCCGTCTCGTTAGCCGTCTCGGGATTGTCGCTTGGCCTGTCCAACGCCAATGCGGCCAACCCCGCCGTCCTCAACCTCGACGTTACCATCACCGCCGCCAAGTCCGTCACGGTCAACGGCGTGGCCTCAAGCACGGACTCGGCCTCGGTCGCCTGGTCGGGCGTGGCCAACGCGTCGTTTACCGCGCTCAGCCAGTCCTCCGTCACCGTGGCCAACAACGGCGTCGTGACCGA
>JAGWJU010000436.1 GCA_028865585.1 Elusimicrobiota bacterium
GCTCAATCTCGTTAAGAACGAACCGACCCGGCAGGCCAAGGTCGCCGCGATCTACCGTTACGTCCAAAAGCGCGTGCGCTACATCGCGGTCAAGATGGGCGTCGCCTCAGGCTGGGGCGGCTACGACGCGAATCTCACCTGGAAGCGGCGCTACGGCTGCTGCATCGATAAGGCTCTGCTCCTGACCACGATGCTGCGCGTCATCGGCGTCCGCTCGAGCCCGGTCCTGCTCGACACCAACTACAGCGCCGCCCATGATTTCCAAGTTCCGGGCATCGATTTCGAGCACGCCATCACCCACGTGACGCTCGAGGGCCGCGGCATGTTCTTGGACTCCGTAGGGGAGGATTTTCGCTATCCCCAAATTCCGGCCATGGACTACGGCGTGAAGGTTTTGGACGTCTTCGGCCATAAAATCATCCGGGTCCCGACGCCCAAGCCCGCGCAAAACGCAAGCATCTATCAATACGCGGTCGCGGTCGATACGAACGCAAACGCGGCGGTCGATTTCTCCGCCCATTACAACGGCACTCATGAAGCCGAACTGCGCGGCTATTACAAGAGCTTGAAGGCCAGCGACTTGAAAGCGAGCTTCGAGGAGCAGGTTTCGGCCATCAGTCCCTCGGCCGTCCTGACCTCTTACGAGGCGAAGAACGCGGAGAATATCGCCAAGCCTTTCCTCCTCGGCTGGAGCTGCCGCCTTCCGCATTACCTCATCCGCGCGGGAGACCTTTACATCCTCAAACTTCCCAACCTTGAGATGGACTTTCCGGAAGTCTCCCTGGCCAAGCGCCTTTACGCCATTGAGTACCACGAGCCTTTGGAAAAACGCTACCGCTATGAGATCAGCCTGCCCGTGGGATTGAGCGTCGAGTCAGCGCCCAAAACCGTTCTCATTAAAGGCCCGGGCGAGTCGTTTTCGCTGGGCTGCGGGGCGCGCGGTCGCCGTCTCGAATGCGAGGCCGACTTCAAGAGGGCCAAGCTGATTTACCCCACCTCTGAATACCAGGATCACAAGAAATTTCTGGATGCCGTTTCCCACCTGACGCGCGAGCGCATCTTTCTCAAGAAGGAGGGCGCATGAAAAAGCTCGCTCTCGCGGCAATTCTGGCCGCGCTCGCCCCAGGCCTGGTACAGGCTGACATCGTCTTCACCAATGCCGGCGCAGAAATCTCCGGCGACGTGATCCGCATCGATTCGGCCGCCGTCGTCTTGAGGGCGGACGGCCGCGAGACCTCTTACCCCCTCTCCCAGGTGCTTAAGGTCAAGCTGGTCCACGTCTTCGGCGTCCCGGGTGAAAAAACCGCGGCGGACATCGCCGATCCGATTCTCAAGGCGGCGCTGAAGTCCCCCGCCGCGCCCTCCGATTATCCGGACGACGGTTCCCTCATCTACCTCGAGCAAAAATCCTGCGACATTGATGACGACGGCCGCGCTGTCTGCGCGCAGCACAACATCCAGCTGGTCCTGCGCGAACGGGACAAAGAATCGGCTGCCAACGTC
>JAGWJU010000437.1 GCA_028865585.1 Elusimicrobiota bacterium
CGGCCCTGGACGGGCCTCAGGATTATGTGGCCGAGTCTCGGCGCATCTACCAGAGCCGCCGCGACGCCCTGGTCCGGGCGCTTGCCGAGGCCGGGTGGGACGTGCCGCCCTGCCGCGCGGGCATGTACCTGTGGGGAAAAATCCCCGTCAAGGCCGCGAAGAAAGGCTCCCTGGCTTTTGTGACGCGCCTCATCCTCGAGTACGGCGTGGTCATTTCGCCGGGCGTAGGCTTCGGGCCCTTCGGCGAGGGCTACGCGCGCTTTTCCCTCATCGCGCCCGAGGACAAGCTGCGGGAAGCCGCGCGGCGCATCGGCCGGTTTTTGACAAAATTCTGAATGAAGCCGCGGGCGAGCTTATTAAGGAAGCCCGGTTTGCTCCGGACGCCGTGCGCCGCCGTTCTCGTTCTCTTCTTCGGCCTGTTCGCCTCGCCCGTCATGGCCTGGGGGCCGCTTGGGCATAAAATCGTGGGGCTGCTCGCGCAAGACCGACTCACGCCCCAGGCGCGCGAATCCGTGCGCGCGCTCCTGGGCCCGGGCGTGACTTTGGATAAGATCGCCAACTGCGCTGACACCGTCAAGTACGCCACCGCGCCGTTTATGTGCGCCGGCGTCTTCGCGATGAATCCCGGGGATTTCCGGGGCACCGGGGTCTGGCATTTCATCGACATCCCGCTCAATGCGCATCCGGCCGCGGACCAGCTCATGCAGTGGTGTCCGCAGGGCAACTGCGTGACCGCGCAGATCCGCAAGGATGCCGACATCCTTTCTGATCCGGTCGCGCCGCTCTCGGAAAAGCGCGTGGCGCTGATGTTCGCGGTGCACTTCGTGGGCGACCTTCATCAGCCGCTGCACTGCGAAAACGACCACGACCAAGGCGGCAACAAGGAGCAGGTGGTGTTCCTGGGCGTGCATAAGCGCCTGCACGAGCTCTGGGACGACATGATTTTGCCCGAGAATTGGCGCGTGCAGGAAAAGGAAGGCCCGGCGCCCTGGGTGCGCTCCTTGGAGAAGGACTTGGCGCGGCGCAAGACCGCGGCCTGGACCGAGGGCGACTGGATCGACGACGCGGCCCTGGAGAGCCACGCCATCTCGGCGAACATCATCTATCCTCAATACGAGAAGGACCGAGGGCGGCCTCTCGGATTGGCGTATCAGAAAAAGATGCGGCCCATCATCCGGTTGCGCCTCGAAATGGCCGGGGTGAGGCTCGCTTACCTGCTCAACAGGGCCTTTGCCAAGGCGCCATTGGGCGCCGCCAAAGCCAAAGCGCACGCCAAATAGTCCGGCCTAAGCAAAAGGAAGGTTTCTATCCGCGCCGCCGGCTAGGCGCCGTGGCACTTCTTGTACTTCTTGCCCGAGCCGCAGTAACAGGGATCGTTGCGGCCGATGTGGCTTCCGGGCCTGATGGCCGCGGCCCCGGCGGAGAGGGCTGAGGCCTTGCCGCCGCTCGAAAGCGCTGAGGGCGCGGACGCGCCTCGTCCCTGGACCGAACCGGAGCCTGCC
>JAGWJU010000438.1 GCA_028865585.1 Elusimicrobiota bacterium
GCCGGCGCCCTTGAGTGCGTCGCGGTCGCCGACCAGATATCGAACGGCTACGTGCACCCGTCCATCAATTGCGACGAGATGCACCCGCAAATTGCTAAAATCGGAAACAGCATTCCGCGCCAGGCGCGGCAGGCGAAGCTGGAATACGTCGTCAAGGCATCTTTCGGGTTCGGAGACGTCAACGGCTGCCTGCTTTTCAAGCGCTGGGACGGGGAATAAGGAGGAATCATGGCATTCAAACGCAAGGAAGCGACCATTGAAGCGACGGATTTAAACACCATCACCCCGGAAGAGGCCGAGAAGCGCATCATCGCCGGCGTCAAAAAGTACGCCACCAACGAGGGCAACTGGTCAAAGGCCGACGCCAACACGCCGTTTCTGGGACACATCACCGGCATGGGCATCGAGTCCTCCAACTTGGCCGACATCACCATGTCCATCGAACGGCAGTTCCTGACCAAGAAAACCAAGCGCGTGCCGGTGTCCGAAGGCAGCGCCGAGTTCAGGCTTGAGGACGGCGAACTGGGGAAGCTCCGCATTTTAGACGGCCAAGACGCCACGGCCGCGACGCCGGGGCTCTCCATCAAGATGCTCATGGATCTGGGCCACATGCCCAAGAACGACGCTTATTTGTCCAAAGTCGTCTCCTTCGCCTACGTTACCTCCGTGGGCGAGGGCTGGCGCACCAACGACGCCTTGAAGAAGCTCGTCGGCCGCGTGGAGAAGCTCTCCGGAACCGAAAAAGACGAGGCCAAGGCAAACCTGAAGGCCCTCTGCGATCAGGCCCGCGCCTACGAGGCCCTCATCGCCGATTCCGCGGCCTTCGCCGCCTCCCGGCAGAAGATCGGCCAAAACGACCAGGCCGCCTACGACTCGCTGCGCCAAGAACTAACCGTCCTTGAGGACAAAATCAAGGGAGTCTCCGCGACCAACGACGCCGAGCGCCTGGCCGCCCTGCGCGCCGAAGAAGCCGAGGTCCGTACGCGGCTCAAAATGAGCGCGCAGAAGCTTATGGTGTCGAGCGCCGTGGCCCGCGAGGCCTCCCAGCGCACGCCCGTCATCCAGGCCAAGATCGAGGAAATCCGGGCGGTCCTGCGACAGAGCCTGCAGGAAGCCGAGCGCATACTGGCCTAAAGGCCGCATTGCTCTCATCCAGCGACGTCCCAAACCTAATGACTTTGGATGTTTGGGACGTCGCTGGCCTGCGTCTGCAGCGCCGGCTCTCGTCGCTCTTTACCTACCCCCTCTACGCCTTCATCCGGATTGTCCTGCGTTGGCACTTTGGCTACCGCTTTACCAACGCCGAAGAGTTCCAGAAAAAAATATGGAAGGAGCTGGACGCCCACGACGGCCCGCTGTTCTGGGCCGCCAACCACCTGACCCTCATCGACTCCTTCCTGGTTTTCGCCGCCGTGGTGCCCTGGCGAAAGCTCCACCGCATGAGGATCATCCCCTGGTCCACGCCCGAGTACCGCAACTACTACCACCTGGGCTCGCTGCC
>JAGWJU010000056.1 GCA_028865585.1 Elusimicrobiota bacterium
CGTGCGCGGGGCCGCGCGCTCGCCGGGCGGGCGCTCCATCATCGCGATGCCCTCCACGGCCAAGGGCGGGCGGGCGTCGCGCATCACGTGCTGCCTGGCCGAGGGCACGGGGGTGGTGACCACGCGCGCGGACGTGGACTTCGTGGTGACCGAGTACGGCATCGCGAGCTTGAAGGGCAAGACCATCCGAGAGCGCGCGGTGGCGCTCATTTCCGTGGCGCACCCCAAGTTCCGCGAGTGGCTCGCCGCCGAGGCCAAGGCCATGGGCTTTCTGGACGCCGGCCAGGTCATTTCCGCCGATCCGAACCCGTATCCGGTCGAGCTCGAGGCGCGCCGGCGCTTCGGGGACCTGGAGGTGTTCTTTAGGCCGCTCAAGGCCAGCGACGAGCGGCGCCTGAAGGACCTGTTCTACTCGCAGTCGCGGGAGACCACGCTCATGCGCTTCGGCATCCCCTTGAAGCGGTTGGACGAAAAGCAGTTCCAGGAGCTGGCCTGCATCGACTTCCGGCACTCGATGGCCATCGGGGCCTTCGTGAAGAAAAACGGACGCGAGCGTCTGGTCGCGGTGGCGCGCTACTCCGGGGAGCCCGGCGGCGCCGCGCCCGAGGCCGCGGTCACGGTGCACGACGACTACCAGGGCCGGGGCCTGGGCACCTTCCTGGTCGACTACCTCTCCTGGATCGCCCGGGAGCGCGGCATCAAGGCCTTGGAGGCCGAGGTCACCGGCATCAACGCGCGCATGCGCCACGTCTTCAAGAAGTGCTTCACGCGCATCGAGGAGCAGGACATCGGACCGGACGGCTACCTGCTCAAAATCAACCTGGACGACCGGAAGGGCCGCGGCAACCCGGCGCTCTTGGAGCCCGCGGCCAAGGAGGCGGTGTCATGATTCGGGCCAAGGACGTCATGAGCCGGCGCGTGGTGGCCGCGAGGCCCGAGATGACGGTGGGCCAAGTGGCGGATTTGCTGGTGCGCCGGCGCATCAGCGGCGTGCCGGTGGTCGACAAGAAGCGGCGTCCCGTGGGCGTCATCTCCCTGACCGACTTGGTGCGCCGCAGCCGCGCTCCCGAAAAGGAGAAGATCCCGGCCTTTTATCGCGAGGACGGCCGCGTGGTCGTCGCCCCCGCGGTCCAATCGGAGAGCGAGGTGCCCGCCGGGCAGGTGATGACCCCCGCGGTCTTGTCCGCCGACGAGAAGACTCCCGTGGCCAAGCTCGCGCGCTTCATGCTGCGCTGGCGCATCCACCGGGTCATGATCACCGCCAAGGGGCGCCTGGCCGGCATCATCACCTCCTTCGACCTCCTGCGCGTCGTCGCCGGCCGGGTCCGCTAAAAGGCCGCGCGGGCGCCCTTGACGCCGCCCCGGCGCGGGCGGTATAACTGGAGCATGAGCCGAGACTATTCGGGCCCCGCGGGCCAAAATTTTTTCCTGGAGGATGAACCCCTGCGCCGCTGGCTCTCCGCGCGCCGGGCTCCGCAGGACGCCGTCGAACGCCTCAGCGCTTTGGGCGAACTCTGCGGCGGGCGCCTGGACGCGCTCATCGCCGAGGCGCAGCGGGACGAAAACCTGCCCGTGCTCGAGCGCTACGACCGTTGGGGAAACCGCGTCGACTTCATCCGCTACTGCCCGCCGCAGTTGGAGGCCCGGCGCCTGGTCTTGTCCGCGGGCGTCCTGCCGCCGGTCCCGTTCTGGGAGCGCATGGTCAAGGCCTACCTCGTCAACCAGTGCGGCGAAGGCGGCGCGGCCTGCGCCCTGGCCATGACCGACGGCTTGGCGGGCCTCATCGAGCGGCACGGCTCGCCCGAGCAAAAAAAACGCTGGCTGCCGGTTCTGCAAGACCCCGGCGGCCCGACGCCTTTGACCGGCGGCCAGTTCGTCACCGAGAAGCAGGGCGGCAGCGTCGTCTCGGACAACGAGACGCGCGCGGTCCGGGCGCCGGACGGGACCTGGCGCCTCACGGGCCTCAAATGGTTTTGCTCCAACCCGGGCGAACTCTGGGTCACCACGGCCAAGCCCGAGGGCTCCTCGTCCGTGGCCCTGTTCCTGGTGTCCCGGCGCCTTAAGGACGGTTCGCTCAACGCGTGCCACATCCTGCGCTTGAAGGACATCTGCGGCACGCGCGGCAAGGCCACGGCCGAGGTGGAGTACCGCGGCGCCGAGGCGGAGATGATCGGCCGGGCGCCGCACGGCCTGGCGATTTTGATGCGCACGGTCATCCGGACTTCCCGCGTCCACGTCGCGGCGGGAAGCCTGGGCGCGCTGCGCCGCGCGCTCGTGGAGGCGCGGCTCTACGCGCAGAGCCGCACGGTTTTGGGCCGCCCGGCCGCGGAGCTTCCCGGCGTGGCCAAGTCCCTGGCCAAAATCGAGGCGGCGTGGCGCGGCGGGCAGCTGGCGTTCTTCGAGATGATCCGCGCCATTGAGGAGGACGATCCGGCGGCCGAGGTTCTTATCCCGCTTTTGAAGGTCGGGATGTCGCGCGCGGCCTCGGACGCCGTGCGGGAAGCCCAGATGGTCTTCGCGGGCAACGGCATCCTGCGCGACTTCTCCATTTTGCCGCGGCTCTCGCAGGACGCCGTCGTCCAGGAAATTTGGGAAGGCACCCACGCGGTCCTCTCCGGGCACGTGGAGAAGGCCCTGCGCCGGAGCGATTCGCGCAAGGCCTTCTCGTCGCTTTTGGACCGAGAGTCTCAACTGCCGGACAATCTGGGCGGCGAGGAGCTCTGCCTCGCGGCCTTTGACGCCCTCTGCCGCTCTCTTTTGCGCCGTGCCGCTCCCGCGCGGGCGGCCTAAAAAAATATAATCTGGCGCATGGTGCAAAAAGCGATCCGTCTCGTCATCCACGGCGCCGGAGGGCGCATGGGCTCGCGCACGGCCGCCTTGGCCGCCACGGACGCGCGCTTCGAGCTCGCCGCCTGCGTCTTTCACCGCGTGGCGGGCGAGAGCCGCGGCGCGCGGGCGTTCTTGGCCGAGGATTTGCCCAAGGCCCTCTCCGGCGCGGACGTTCTTGTCGATTTTTCCGCGGCCGGCGCGTCCGTGAGCGCCTTGGAGGCCGCCGCCTTGGCCAAGAAGGCCGCGGTCGTGGGGACTACGGGGTTTTCCAGCGTGCAGAGGGCCCAAATCCAGGCGCTCTCCAAGCGCATCCCGGTTTTTCTCTCGCCCAACTTCAGCCGCGGCGTGGCCGTGCTGGGGCGCTTGGCGCGGGAGATGGCGAGGCTCCTTCCGGCCTACGACGCCGCCATCCTGGAGACCCACCATAAGGCCAAGAAGGACGCGCCCTCGGGCACGGCGCTGCGCTTGGCCCAAGCCTTGCGGGAGGCCAGGCCCGACCAGGCGCAGGTGCCCATCTCGTCGCAGAGGCTGGGCGGCGTGGTGGGCGAGCACGCGATCACGTTCGCCGGGCCCTTCGAGCGCATCGAAATCGTCCACCGCGCCGACTCGCGCGCGCTCTTCGCTTTGGGCGCTTTGGACGCCGCCGCGTGGCTGCGCCGCAAGAGGCCCGGGCTCTACGGCATGGACGACTGGCTGGGGGCGAAGTGAGCCTTCTGCGCCGCGCGTGGTCCGCTTTCTCCGCGCTCTTCGATCCCGACGACGACCCGCAGGAGCCCTTCTACGATCCGGCCCACCTGGGCGCGGTCCTCATCGGCGCGCTGGCCGCCGCGGGCGCTCTCTACTGGATGCTCTGGACGCTTCTGGTCTACGAGGGGGGGCTCTTCGTCAAGCTCCAGGCGGCCTGGGCCGTGGCCTTCGGCGGCAAGACCTTGAGGGATTTCGGCTATCAGGGCTCGTTCGATCAGGGAATTTTCCAGGGCTGGGCGGGCAACGTCGGCGCGCTGATTTTCTGCCTTCTGGCGCTGGCCGGGCTTTACTGGGTGTACCAAACGGGAAAAAATCAAGCGGAGCGCCGCGGTCAATGAGCGCTCCGCGCCCGAAGCCGGCGCGGCAGTGCCTGCTGCTTCTGGGTTCCAACCAAGGCCGGCGCGAGGAGCACTTGCGCCGCGCGCTTAAGGGGCTTGCCGCGCTGCCCGGCGCGCGCCTTCTGGCCCGTTCCCGCGTCTACGAGACCTCGCCCGTGGGACCGCCGCAGAGGCCTTTCCTTAATATGGCCGTGCGCATGAGCGTCGCGCTCTCGCCCATGGGGCTTTTAATCGAGGCCAAGCGCCTGGAGGCTCTCGAGGGCCGCCGGCCCGGACCGCGCTGGGGACCGCGGCCGCTCGATGTCGACCTCGTCGACATGGCGGGCGCGCGTCCGCGTTCCCAGTGGCTGCGCCTGCCGCATCCCTTGGCCGCGCAAAGGATCTTCGCCTTGGCGCCTTTGGCGGACGTGGCTCCGCGCTGGCGATTGGGCGGCCGGACCGTCGCGGCCTTGGCCGGACGATTGAAGCGCGGCGGAGGAAGTGTTAAAATTCTCCCCGCCCGCAAGGGCGTTTTTCGCCCGTGATTTGGATTCTTTTAGCCGTCATTCTCCTGGGCCTGGGCGCCATCCTGTATTGGGGCGCCGGGGTGATTCTCTACCCGCCCAGCATGAGCGCGATGGAAGTTTTTCCGGAGAGCTTCGGCCTGCCCTACGAGCGCATCGCCTTCCAGACCGAGGACGGCCTCACCTTGAAGGGCTGGTTCGTCCCCGCGCCGGACGCGAACAAAGATCGCACGCTCCTCATGTGCCACGGCTGGAGCGACAACAAGGGCGAACTGCTCAAGATGACCGCCTACCTGCATCAAGCGGGCTTCAACCTGTTTTACTTCGATTTTCGCTCCCACGGCGAGAGCCAGGGCGAGTTCACCACGCTGGGGCACTACGAGCTGCGGGACTTGCGGGCGGCGATGAATTGCCTGAAAGAGAAAAAGCCCTGGTGCCTCGAGAACTTGGGCGTCTTCGGGTTCTCCATGGGCGCGGCGGTCGCGGCCATGGGCGCGGGAGACTATCCGGAAATCCGCGCCGTGATTCTGGAGAGCCCGTTTACCGAGTTCCACCGGGTCTGCGCGCAGTGGACCAAGAACCACCTGCACATCCCGTATTTTCCTTTGGTCATGGGCGCGATTTTCGTCCTGCGCCTGCGCGCGGGCCTGGCCGTGGGGCGGCAGAGCCCCATCAATTCCATCGCGCGGATTTCCCCCAAGCCTCTCCTGGTCATCGGCGGCACCGCGGACACGCTGATGCCCGAGTCCGGCGTGCGCCAGCTCTACGCCGCGGCCGGGGAGCCCAAGCAGCTTTGGATCATCTCGGGCGCCGCGCACGGCAAGTGCCACGAGACCGCGGGGCTGGCCTACGAGCGCCGCGTCATCGGATTCTTCGAGAAGAACCTCCTGCCCGTTCCCCGTGCTTAAGTGGATCGGGCCCGGCCAGCGGGCCCGGGCCGAAATCCTGGAGCTGCGCCGCGCGGTTTTGCGGCGCCCCTTGGGGCTCGAGTTCTCGCCCCAAGACCTCGCGGCCGAAAAAAACGATTGGTGGCTGGGGCTGTGGGACGAAGGACTTTTGTCCGGCTGCCTTTTGATCCGCGATCGGGGGCAAAAGACGGCGCAGATGCGCCAGGTGGCCGTGGCCGAAGGCCGCCGCGGGCGCGGCTTGGGCCGCAGGATGGTGGAAGAGGCCGAGGCCTTGTGCCGGCGGCGCGGCTTTCGCCGGATCATCCTCCACGCGCGCGAGGACGCCGTGGAGTTCTACCGGCGCCTGGGATATCAAACGGAGGGGGATCCTTTCGTAGAGATCGGCCTCAAGCACCGGCTGATGGCCAAGGGGCTTTAACGGTTTGTAGAGGGCGTGCCCGCGGACTCAGGGCGCGGCGGGGCCGAGCTTGGCCTTAATATCGCCGCGCATTTCCAGGATGACCCGAACGTAGTTGTCCGAGTGGTTGTAGGAGTAAAGCGCGTTCCAGACCGGAGAGCCTTTGGACTCGTCCGGACCCGGCTTGTAGCCGTGCGCCGTCAGGTAGTTGGCCACGCTGGCCAGGGCGTCGGGCCACTCATCCCAGCTCTTCTTGCCGTCGCCGTCGAAGTCCACGGCGTAGGCGTTGTAGGACGACGGCATGAACTGGTAGTAGCCGAAGGCGCCCGCGTAGGAGCCCAGGACCGACTGCGGGTCGACGGACTGCTTCCAGCAGATCTCCAGGTACTGCGCGATTTCCCCGCAGGCCCAGTCCGAGAGGGACGGAAACGCCGCCGCGATGGTGAAGAGCGCGGAAATGACGTGGAAGCCCCCGGTATAGGTTCCCCAGCGCGTCTCGACGCCGACTAAACTGACCAGCACCAGCGGGTCCACGCCGTAGCGGGCCTGAATCTGGGCCAGGAGATCCTTGTGATCGCGGTAGAATTGGGCGCCGGCCGCGATGTTCCCCGGCGTGATGAAAAGTTTGCGGTAGCGCGAGTAGGGCAGGGACTCGGCCGGCGCGCTCAAGAGCCTGATGATGACGGGGATGAGGTCGGTCTTGGGGTCGCCGATGGCCGCGCGGGCGAAGGCCGGCGGCACGCCCAGAGCCGGCAACAGCGGGAGCACCTTGGCTTCCACGGCGGCCTTGTCCAAAAATTTCTTGCCCGGCGTCAGGGAAAAGCGCGCGGGTGCCTGCGCGAAACGTTGGATATGGGCCAACTGAAGAAAAAAAGCCTGGTCTGAAGCGGGGGAGAGGGTGGCGAACGCCGGGGAGCCCGATAAAAGCGCCGCGACAGCCAAAATTGCCGCGCGCCTCATCATGGATTGATTATATCACTCCGCGCGCGAAAATCAAGTTTGGAGCTTTAATGAGCCGCCGGCTAGCGTCCGGGCTTGGCGTCCAGGGGATTGGGAAGCCCCAGGGCGTCAAAGGGTCCGTCGAAGCTTGAGACGAACTCGCAGCGGCCCCAGCCCGTATTGGCCAGGGCCAGGGGCGTCTTGGCGGGAATCACGGCGTAGGAGCCGCGCTCAAGGACGTGCGTCTTGCCGCCGGCGGTCAGCCGCATTTTTCCCGAAAGCATGAAAATGACCTCGGTGTAGGAATGGTAGTGCGTCGGGATTTTGTAGCCGGAGGGAAAGCGGACCAGGAGCTCGACGCCGTGCGTGGCGGGATTCTCGTAGAGGAGCTGGTAGGCCGCGCCGACCGGCAGGGTGTTGGACAGGGCCCAAGGCTCGCGCGCGGCGCTGGTCACGACGACGCCCGGTTTCGCCGGGGCGTTTTGCGCGAACGTCGCGGCCGCGCCGGCGAGAACGGCGGCCAAGGTCAGGGCGGCTTTTTTCATGGAGTCTTTGTTCCTGATCAAAAATATGGCGAGGGACAGGATCGAACTGTCGACACCCGGTTTTTCAGACCGGTGCTCTACCACTGAGCTACCTCGCCGCGGCAAAAGCGCGGAACATTAAATC
>JAGWJU010000057.1 GCA_028865585.1 Elusimicrobiota bacterium
AGAAGGTGGATGAGAAGATCCGGGAAATCGCCGAGCAGAACGAGAAGATCGCGGACAGCTCGAAGCTCGCCGTCCTGACCGCCCTGGCCTACGCCGCCGAGCTCGCCCGGGAGAAAGAAGCGCGCGAGACCGAACGCCTCTTCTTCGAGAGAAAGGTGGAGGAACTCTCCCAAACGCTGGAATCCGCGCTCGCGGCCGCCGGCGCCGCTCCCTGATGCCGCGAGATTCCCTGCAGGGCGAGCTCTTCCGCGGCGGCCAGGGCTTGGATTCGCGGCCGTTGGCCGCGCGCATGGCGCCGCAGAGCCTCGACGACTTTTGTGGCCAGGAGAAAATTTTAGGCCCGGGGCGCATGCTGCGCCGCCTCATCGAATCCAAGAAGTTCTCATCCGCCATCTTCTTCGGCCCGCCCGGCTGCGGCAAGACCGGATTGGCCGCCATCGTCTCCCGCTCCATCGACGCCAAAGTGGAGGCCATCAACGCGGTGGCTGCCGGCGTCGCGGACATCAAGAAGGCGCTGGAGGCCGCGCGCTACGATTTGAGCCTGGGCAAGCGGACGCTGCTGGTCGTCGACGAAATCCACCATTTCAACCGCAGCCAGCAGGACGCCCTTTTGCCCGCCGTCGAGCGCGGCGAAGTGATGATGATTGGGCTCACCACCGAGAACCCCTCGTTCTCGGTCAACGCCGCGCTGCTCTCCCGCGTGACCGCCTTCGAGTTCGAGCCCCTTTCGGAGAACGATCTCAAGCGCCTCATGGAGCGCGCGCTCAAAGACGAGACGCGCGGCTTAGGCGCCTTGAAGGCCGAGCTTTCTCCGGAGGCGGCCGGACACCTGCTCCGATTCTCCGGCGGCGACGCGCGCAGGCTCCTAAACGCCTTGGAGTTGGCCGTCCTCTCCACTGCCCCCGTAGACGGCCGCCGGCGCGTGAGCCTCGAAGTCGCGGAGGAATCCATCCAGCGCCGGCAAATCCGCTACGACAAGAAGTCCGACGACCACTACGACCACATCTCGGCTTTCATCAAATCCATGCGCGGCTCGGATCCCGACGCCGCGCTCTACTGGATGGCAAAAATGCTGGCCGCGGGCGAGGACCCGCGCTTCATTGCCCGGCGGATCCTCATTTGCGCGGCGGAAGACGTGGGCCTGGCCGATTTCCGGGCGCTCCTCATCGCGGACGCCGTCTTCAGGGCGGTCGAGTCCCTGGGCATGCCCGAAGCGCGCATTCCCTTGGCCGAGGCCGCCGTCTACGTCGCCGCGGCGCCCAAATCCAACTCGGCCTACTTGGCCGTCGACGCGGCGCTCTCCGAGGTCAAAACGGGCCCGCGCCGTGAAGTGCCCCTGCATCTCAGGGACGCGAACCTTGACGCCGCGAGCTGCGGCCACGGCGCCGGCTACAAATACGCCCACGATTTCCCGGACCATTACGTGAAACAAGACTACATGCCCGATCCCGTGCGCTTCTACGAGCCCGGGAACCTCGGCGGCGAGGCGGAAATCAAGAAGCGCCTGGACGCCCTGCGCACGCGTTCCGAAAATGGCGGCGATGGCCAAGACTAGCGCCGCGGCTTCGCCCGACGCCAGAATCTACACCGTTTCCGAGGTCAACGAGTTCGTCCACGATCTTCTGGAAAACAGCCTCCCGACCGTTTGGATGGAGGGTGAAATCTCCAATTGCCGGCTCTATCCCTCCGGCCACACCTATCTGACGCTCAAGGACGAAGAGTCCCAAATCCGCGCGGTCCTCTTCAAGGGCGCGGCCGTCGGCCTTAAGTTCAGACCCGAGGACGGGCTCAAGGTCCTGGTCCGGGGACGGGTTTCATCCTACGCCAAGCGCGGAGATTTGCAGTTCGTCATCGCCGCGATGGAGCCTCGGGAAAAAGGCGCGCTGCAGCTCGCCTTCGAGCAGTTGAAGGCCCGCCTGGCCGCCGAGGGGCTTTTCGACGAGTCGCGCAAGAAGCCCCTGCCCGAGTTTCCCCTGAACGTGGGCGTGGCGACCTCGGGCCAGGGCGCCGCGGTGCACGATATCATTTCGGTGCTGGGACGCCGCTGGCCTTTGGCCCGCGTTCTGGTCTACCCGGTCAAGGTCCAGGGAGATGGCGCCGCAGAGGAAATCGCGGCGGCCGTGCGCGACTTCAACCGATTTTTTCCGGAGACGGAGGTTCTCCTGGTCGGACGCGGCGGGGGCTCGATGGAAGATTTATGGGCCTTCAACGAGGAAATCGTGGCTCGGGCCATCGCGGATTCGGAAATTCCCGTCGTTTCCTGCGTTGGGCATGAGACGGACTTCACCATCGCGGACTTCGTCGCCGACCGGCGCGCGCCCACTCCCTCGGCCGCGGCCGAGTTGGCGGTCCCCGACTGGCGCGCCGTGCTCGGGCAAGTCGAATCTTTGGAGCAGGAATTGGCCGCCAGCCTAAAAGAAAAGATGCAAGTTCTGTCCGAAAGACTTTCTCGCGCGGCAGCGCACCCGCTTCTTCAGAGTCCCGAAAGAATTTACGAAGAGCTGGCCCGGCTCCTGGACGAGTTGTGGATGCGGCTCGAGGACGGCATGACGCAGACGCTCCTGAACGCCAAGCGCGCGCTTTCTCTTAACGCCGCGAAGCTCGAGGCCTACGGCCCGCTCAAAGTGCTCTCGCGCGGCTACGCCATCGCGGAAAAATTTCCCGGCCATGAAATCCTGCACCGGGCCGGGCAGGTGCGCCCCGGAGACCGGCTGCGCCTGCGCCTGGCCGAGGGCCAGATTGAATGCGAGGTATCCCATGACGAAAACCACTAAGAAGGACTCCTTCGGGGAGCGCCTCAAGAAGCTCGAGGATCTGGTCGCCGATCTCGAATCGGGCAAGCGCGGCTTGGAAGAATCCCTGGAGACTTTCGAGAAAGGAGTCGGCTTGGCTAAAGACCTAAGCCGGCAGTTGGAGGACGCGAAGGCCAAGGTCGAAGTGCTCGTCAAAGATCAGGGGAAGCTGCTCAAGAAGTCCTGGGAGGACTCCTAAACGCCTTGCGCAGCGCCCCCCCAGAATCCGGATCATCAGCCTGAACCATTCGGAAATGACCTATAAGTTTAAGCTTGTTTTCAGCGAGGCAATCCCAACGCCATTTAACGCGTTCGTCAGGTTTTTGCCGCCCAGACGGCGCCGCGCCGGCATCATTGAGACTTGGCCTGCTTCAACCGCTCCTCACTGCGCGGCCCTTCCATCATGAGACTGGCAATCGCCGCGCGGCGCGTCAAAGGCCTTTCGGGCGCAGTGCGCCTCATCCTCGCCGAGGCCGCGGCGGCGACTGCAGCGGGGTGGGAAGTCGACATCTTTGCCGAGAAGATTGACGCTGCCGCTGTACGGGCTGTCGGTGCGGTTCCACACCCAATGATACGTTGGCCGTGGGGCTCATGGCTGAAACGGCGCTTCTTCGCAGAATCGGCTTCGCGCATGGTCCGCGGCGCGGACATCGTGCACGGCCATGGAGACATCTTTGATCAGGATATACTGAGCCTTCATAACTGCGTACATGCGGCGCATGAAGCTCTGACTGGCCTCCCTCTGCCGAAGTCGGATGCGGGCGGTCGTTTCCACGCTCTTCAACTCTCAGGACGCCATTTCAAAATCCTCATTACCAACTCGCAACTCATGAAAGACGACGTGATCCGGCGCTTTCAGGTGCCGAAAGAAATGATCGAGGTTGTCTATCCAGGCTTTGACCAGCGCCGCTTCAGCTCTACCGACCGCGCACGGCTTGGCGCCGGCCTGCGCGCGGAACTCAGGTTATCACCGGAAACTCTCCTGTTCGGGCTCGTAAGCTCAGGCGATTTTGAAAAACGCGGACTCCCCTCTTTCCTGCGCGCCTTCGCCTTAATCTCGCGTCAAATTCCAGGCGCGCATGCCTTAATCGTTGGCAAGGAGTCACGGCCCGGGCGCTACCTGCACCTGGCCTCCCAACTTGGCATCGCGGACCGCGTGTTCTTCCGTCAGCCCCAGGCCGACGTCGAACGATTCTATCACGCGCTCAACGTTTACGTGCACGCCGCTCCATGGGAAGAGTTCGGAATGACGGTGCTTGAGGCGCTTGCCTGTGGTGTTCCGGTTATTGCCGGCGCGCGGGCTGGCGCGACCGAGTTGCTTGCCGGCGAAGCACGCGCTTTCGTTCTTGATGAACTTTTCCCGGATAGCCTGGCGGCTGCAATGGGGCAACTTGCGCGCCAACCGGATCTGCGCGCAAGATTAGCGGCACTTGCTCCTACATTTGCCTCCGCCCATACCCTGGAAGCCTACGGCCACGCCGTCGTCGCACTCCACGAACGCCTCACATCAAAATCCCGGCCGCCGACACCGCTCCATTGATTCATAGACTTGATGTTCGCCACGCAACTCTTTGTTTTGGGGACGGAAAACCCAACCGAAGGAAAGACCATTGGGGTAATCCCCGCGCAGTCATTAAGACAGAAGCCGGAGACGTCCGCGCGGAGGACATGCTCAATGCCGTGCCCATCTAGGCCTTTAGCCCCCTGCTTCCTAGGCATAAAGGGACTTGCAAGTCCGGAAAACACCGGAGTATAATGCGGACAGTCATGCCACAAGCATCGACCGGACTCCGCAGAGCCGCCACAGTAGCCGTCGCGGTTTTAGGCGCCTCTCTCTCCAACGCCGCCGCATTTCCCAAAGCCGTCAGCCTTGAGGCTGTTTTCTCGGCGCAAAGCTTCGATGGCGCCGGAACGGCTTTTCTGCGCTTCGCCCCGATGCCCCCGGCCCGCCTCCCGGTCCCGACGGCGGCACTCGTCCAGCAGGCGGCAGCCGCGCAAGAGCCGCCCATCGTTCCCGACACCCTGTGGGCCGGCTTGGCTCCGCTCACCCAAGACGAAACGGCTCTCCTATATAAAGCGCTGCCCCAGGCCAACCCCGCCCAGGCTCGGCGCCTAAGCCTCGCCGCGGCCGTTCTCATGGTGGGCCAGGCCGTCGCGAAACGCTACAACACCCTCGAGCTTTTCACCAACCCGTCCTGGACGGAGAACCAGCTTTATTTCGTCGATGGCCCGGACGTGGCCCAAATCATGGCCAAATACGCCGTTGACAGCATGGTCCCAGCAGAAGGAATCGCGCAGGATGGAAAGCCCTTTCACATGCTGGCTCTCATCATCGGGCAGGGACACTTGATTATGCTCATGGACAGAAGCAATTTCCGCTACACATACGCCGAGGACCACGGCCAATCCTCCAACGTCGTCATCGTCACCTCCAACGTCGTCCGGTGGACCATCCACGGCCCCGGCGATCTGCAAGTCTCCGGTCTCAAGTGCGCGCATTGGCTGGTGGATCCGACCATCCTGGAAATCACTCAAATATCGCCCTCTCAAGCGCGCGTGCACACGGACTGGGGAGACAAGGTCATTTCGATTTCCCCCATTATTCTCAATGACAAAAAAAACGCAAAAAACCCCGCGAACCAAGCCGCCTCGGAGGGAGTCAAGCCTATTCCTAACGCGAATGTCCCGCTCCTTCCGCCGTCCATCGCCATCTGACGGCGCGTCTTCCCGCAAACCCGCAGCGCGAAGCGAAAAAAAGGCGGCCATCCGCGCCGTCTTCTTCGATATAGGGAATGTCCTGCTGCGCTTCAACTCCAAGGATTTTGTCCGCCATATTTCAAAAGCCACCGGGCGCTCCCCCCTGGCCATCGCCGGATATTTCTGGATTGATCACCTGCCCGACAAGCTCGAGCGCGGGCTTCTGACGCCCGCGGAATTTTTCAAAATATTCCGCACAAAGCTGGGATACAAGGAAAGCTGGAGCGTCTTCTGCAAGGCATGGTGCGATTTCACCCCGGAGCCGGAAACGCAAAAAATACTGGAGACCGTGCGCTCGCAGCGCAAAGTCTACCTGCTCTCGAACACCAACGCCCTGCACTACGAGTTCATCCGAAGCAATTACGCGTTCCCCAAACGCGTGCACGGCGCCTTGCTCTCCTATCGTCTGGGTCTGCGCAAGCCGGAGCCGGAAATCTACCTCTCGGCCTTGCGCCGGGCCGGCGTGGAGGCGCATGAAGCCGCGTTCATAGATGACCTAAAGGAAAACGTCGCGGGCGCGCGGAAACTGGGCATCAATGGGGTGCTCTACAAAAATCCCTCCGATCTGCGCGCGCAATTATCCGGCTTGGGCGTCGCGCTTTGACCCCTGCAATCCTCGGTGGCCGTCCGCGGAAGGCATGAAAAAAACCCGCGTCCGGGCCGATGAACTGCTGGTCCTGCGCGGCCTGGCGCCCACCCGCGCCAAAGCCAAGGCCTGCCTCATGGCCGGGCAGGTATTCGTGGAAGGCCGGGCTCAAACCAAAGCCGGAATCCTCATCGACGAGGACGCCGCCATCGAAGTTCGCTCTCCATGTCCTTACGTGTCCCGCGGAGGATTGAAGCTCGCGGCGGCGCTCAAGGGCCTGGGCGTCTCGCCTCGGGGGCGCGTCTGTCTCGACGTAGGCGCCTCGACCGGGGGATTCACCGACTGCCTGCTGCAGGAGGGCGCCGCACGCGTCTACGCCGTGGACGTCGGCCACGGTCAGCTTCACGCCAAGATCGCGGCCGACTCGCGCGTCGTCAGCATCGAGAAGACCCACGCCCGGAGCCTGGACCCGGCGCTTTTCGCCCCGGCGCCCGATTTCGCCACGGCCGACGTGTCCTTCATTTCTCTAACGCTGGTGCTGCCGGCCATCGCCTCCTGCCTGAAGAGCCCCTGGGTGCTTCTCGCGCTGGTCAAACCCCAATTTGAAGTCGGCCCCAAGCTCGCGCCCAAGGGCGTCGTGCGCGACCCCGCGGCGCGCGCCGCGGCCCTCGCCAAAATTCGGGAAGCCGCCGCCGCTTTGGGCCTGCGGGAAACCGGCGTTTTCGAATCGCCGGTCCACGGCCCCAAGGGCAACATCGAAACCTTCATCCGCCTCGCATCTCCGATTGCGCAGAGCTGGGAAATATATTAGGATGTTCTGGAGTTTCCGTATTTAATTTGAGACGAGAGGCAACCCATTCATGGCGACCAAAAACGAATCAGTGAAGTACAAGCACGCCGAGCGCGCCGCATGGCGCCAGGTGGATAAGGAAGCCGTCATTCTCGATCTGGAATCGAGCGAATATTTCTCGCTCAATGAGGTCGGAGTGCTGATTTGGGAGAAGCTGGGCCAGGGCGCGGACTTGGACGCTGTCGTGGAAGCCGTCTGCGAGGAGTACGACGTCGAGGAAGCCAAGGCGAAAAAAGACGCGACCGCGCTCGTCAACGATTTGGTCAAGAAGAAGCTCCTCGAAGTCCAAAAATAGGCCGCCGGGGGCCGGACCTCTCCGGCGTTG
>JAGWJU010000058.1 GCA_028865585.1 Elusimicrobiota bacterium
TGCTCCATCGTCATCTATCGCGGATAGACAAGGCGAAAAGCATCCTAGTATAATCTGGATTGAAAAACTAGGCGCGAAAGGAAGACCCCATGGAAAAGAACGCGGAAAAGGACGTCAAATTCGGCACGGACGGCTGGCGCGGCATCATGGCGCGCGACTTCACCATGGGCAATGTGCGCCGCGCGGCGCAGGCCATCGCGGACTATCTTAAGGAGGAAGCCTCCAAGCCCCGCGCTCAGCGCAAACCCTATCTCGCCGGACCCGTGATCGTCGGCTACGACAGGCGCTTCTCCTCGGAGATGTTCGCCCGCGAAGTCGCCCAAATCATGCAGGGCAACAAGTTCAAGACCATCCTGAGCACGGAGGTGTTCCCGACCCCGGCCCTGAGCTTCCTGACCAAGAAGCTGAAAGGGCCCGGCGTCATGGTGACCGCGAGCCATAATCCGGCGGCCTATAACGGCCTCAAGATCAAGATGGACGGCCGCGCGGCCCAGGAAGACGTCACGTCCGCGGTGGAATCCTGGCTCGACAAAACCCAGCCCGTCAAGGCCGGCGGCTTCCAGGAGAAATCCTTCCGCGAGGCGTATTTGAGCTACATCAGGTCCCGCGTCAACGTGGCGGCGATTCGCTCGCGCTTGAAGCGTCCGATTGTCGTGGACTATCTTTACGGCGCGGCGAGCGGGCTTATGGAGGAGTTGGTCAAATCCAAGAAGATTTCCGCCATTCATGCCGAGCGCGATCCGCTTTTCGGCGGCCTCCACCCCGAGCCGGTCGAGACCTATCTCAAGGATCTTAAGGAGGCGGTCAAGCGCGAGAAGGCGCTTATCGGCATTGCTTTAGACGGCGACGCCGATCGCGCCGGCGTGGTGGACGAGAACGGCAAATACTACACGCCCTGCCAGGTTTTTCCCATGATCATCGAGTACCTGGTTGAAAAGAAGAAGCTGCGCGGCAAGATCGTGCAGTCCGTGTCCATGGGATACCTCTCCAAGCGGCAAGCCAAGGCCTACGGCCTGGAGTTCGAGGAACTGCCGGTGGGATTTAAGCACGTGGCCGAGCGCATCGCCGCGGGCGAGGCCGCCTTCGGCGGCGAGGAGTCGGGCGGCTACGCCTGGAAGGGCGGAATCGCGGAGCGCGACGGGCTTTTGACCGGGCTTCTGCTCGTTGAAATGTGCCTGGCTCTCAAGAAAACGCCGTCCCAGATCCTCGGCGGCATCGAGGCCAAGCACGGCCGCTCGTGCTTCAAGCGCATGGATTTACGCTTGAGCAAGCCCGTGCCGGACAAGGCCGCCTACGCCGCCAAGATCACCAAGAAGCTGCCGAAGAAAATCGCCGGCTCCGAGATCCAGGAGCTGGTGAATATCGACGGCCTCAAGATCATCCTGTCCGGGGACCATTGGATTCTCATCCGCCCCTCGGGCACCGAGCCGCTGCTGCGCGTTTACGCCGAATCCGATTCCCAGCAAAAAACCCAGGACATGCTGAATATGGCCCGCAAATGGGCCGGCTCCGGCGCGTCGCTGGAAGCCGTGTCGTAACGCGGCTCAATCCTAATCGGAGGTCTTTGTCCCATGAAAGCCATGCTTTTGGCCGCCGGAGCCGGAACCAGGCTTCGCCCGCTGACCTATCAAATCCCCAAGCCCATGGTGCCGGTGGTCAACCGGCCCGTCATCCACCACGTGCTGGATAATCTGCTGCGCCACGGCGTCTCGGAGGTCATGGTCAATCTTCACGCCTATCCCGAGCAGGTGCGCGGCTATTGCGGCGACGGCAGCCGGTGGAGTCTGGACGTGTCCTACTCCTTCGAGCCCAAGCTCATGGGTACCGCGGGCGCCATCAAGAAAGCGGAATCTTTCTTCAAGGACGGCCCATTCTTCGTCATGTCGGGCGACGGCGTCTCGGACATCGATTTGACCGAGATGCTGGCCTTCCACCGCCGCAAAAAGGCCATGGCCACCATGGCGTTGAAGGCCGTGGACTCGCGCTTTGACTACGGCGTGACGATGTTGGATAAGCGCGGGCGCATCACGGGTTTTATGGAAAAACCCAACTGGAGCCAAGTGTTTTCCAATAAGGTCAACACCGGCATCTATCTCTTCGAGCCGGAAGTTCTCAAGCTCATGCCCAAGGGCAGGCCTTATGACTTCGGCCACGAGCTTTGGCCCAAGCTCCTGAAAACGAAGGCGCCCATCTACGCGTACGAAACGGACGCCTATTGGTGCGACGTGGGGAACCTCTCCGAGTACCGGCGCTGCCAGGTGGACTGCCTGGACGGCCGCGTGAACCTCCACATCCCGGGCCACGAGATCAAGAAAGGCGTCTGGGTCGAGGAGGCCGCGAGCGTTTCTCCGAAGGCCATCCTGCGTCCGCCCTGCCTCATCGGCAAAGGATCGGTCATCGAGGCCGGAGCGGAAATAGGGCCGCACACCGTGGTCGGCGATCGCGCCCGGGTCGCGTCCTCGGCCGTGCTTGAGAACAGCATTCTCTTTGACAACGTGACCGTGGGCCGCGGCGTGCATCTGTCCAACTGCATCCTAGGCGCAGGCGGCAACGTTAAGGAGAGCATCTCGGTCTACGAGGCGGCCGTTCTTAATATCCGTCAGTAGCCGGCAGGCCGCGAAATAAAACGCCCGCCCCGAAACTCAGGGGCGGGCGCGCTGCGTCGAAGGGTTACTGCGCGGACTGGGGCTGGCTGGGTGCCTGGCTTTTTGCGCCGGCGTCTCCATTGCCCGCGGCGTGGCGCATCCGGCCGAGGTTTCGGTTCTCCTGCCGGTTCAAGGCGCGCTGCTGTTTCTTGGTGATGTAGCCTCCGTTGCGGCGGGCCATGCGACGGTCCTCCCGGCGCATGCGGCGGTCGTTGCGGACGATTTTATTGCGCCGCTGTTTGCTGATTTTGCCCTGCTTGTAGAGCTTGTTGGCGTTTTTCTGCTGGCGCCAGGTGCGTCGAAGCGCCTGGGTCTGCCGCGGATGGCTCTTGCGCCAGCGCCCCTGCGCAGCCGAGGCGCTTCCCGCCAACGCTAGAGCGGCCAAAGCCGCGACGAACAAGCGAGTCAGTGATTTTTTCATTAGGATCTCCTTGAAGCTGTCGTTTGGCGTACCACCTTTGGACGCATTGCCGCCGCCGAAAGTGTCGCGCGGGCCGATTTTGAACTTTTTGAACTATGGTATAATCAATCTTCGTTGGAAGCTAATTAAACCCCCGCAGGCTGGAGGAATTCCATGCAACGCCAAGGACGCTATTTTTTCACCTCGGAATCCGTGACTGAGGGCCATCCCGACAAGGTTTGCGATCAAATTTCCGACGCCGTTTTGGACGCCGTCCTGGCCGAGGATCCCACCGGCCGCGTCGCCTGCGAGACCTTCGTCTCTCGCGGCATGGTCATCGTCGGCGGTGAAATCACCACCAAGACCTTCGTGGACGTGGACGAGCTGGTGCGCAAGGTCGTGCGCGGCATCGGCTACGACCATCCGAAGTACGGCTTTGACGCGGCGTCCTGCGCCATCTTGAACGCCATCGGCCGGCAATCGCCCGACATCGCCCAAGGCGTCGACACCGGCGGCGCGGGCGACCAGGGCATCATGTTCGGCTACGCCAGCCGCGAGACGCCCGAACTCATGCCGCTGCCCATCATGCTGGCCCACCGCCTGGTGCGCAAGCTCTCCGAGGTCCGCCGCGCCAAGACGCTCGACTATCTGGGCCCCGACGGCAAGTCCCAGGTGACGGTGGAATACCTGGACGGCCGGCCCTTGCGCGCGGATACCGTGGTGCTTTCGACCCAGCACACCGAAGACATCTTGGACCGCACTGGTTCGCAGATTACCGAGAAGGCTAAAAACGAAATCATCGATGCGGTCATCCGCCCGGTCCTGGGCAAGCGCCTCATCGACGCGAAGACCCGCTTTCTCATCAACCCCACCGGCAAGTTCGTGGTCGGCGGCCCCGCCTCCGACACGGGCGTGACCGGCCGCAAGATTATCGTCGACACCTACGGCGGCCGCGCGCCGCACGGCGGCGGCGCGTTCTCGGGCAAGGACCCGACGAAGGTCGACCGCTCGGCCTGCTACATGTCGCGCTATATCGCCAAGAACGTGGTAGCCGCGGGATTAGCCGAGGAGTGCACGGTGCAGCTGGCCTACGCCATCGGCGTGGCCGAGCCCGTGGGCATCTATTTCGACCTCCACGGCACGGGCGAAGTCGACGAGACGCGGCTCGAGGCCGCGGTGCGCCGGAATTTCTCCTTGACGCCCAAGGGCATCATCCAGAGCTTGAAGCTGCGCCGCCCCATTTACCAGGCGACCGCGGCCTACGGTCATTTCGGCCGCGAGGAAGCCTCTTTCGAGTGGGAGAAGACCGACAAGGCCCAGGCCTTGCGGGACGAGCTTTTGGGCAAGACGCAGGCCAAGGCCCAGCGCCGGGCGGTCGCCGCCGCTTAAGAGCGCCATGCCCGGAAAGGTGGTCGCGGGCCCCGAGGAAGCGCTTTCCGATTTGCGCGACGGGGCCGTGATCATGGTGGGAGGCTTCGGCCTCTGCGGCACGCCGGAAAACCTTTTGGCCGCGGTAAAGGCCAAGGGCACCAAGAACCTCACCCTCGTTTCCAACAACGGCGGCACGGACGAGCACGGCAACGGCCAGCTCATCAAGAACGGGCAGGTCAAGAAGATGATCATGTCCTACGGGGGCGAGTGCAAGGCCTTCGAGGAGATGGCCCTGGCCGGAACCCTCCAGGTCGAGTGGAACCCACAGGGCACGCTGGCCGAGCGCATCCGCGCGGGCGGGGCCGGCATCGGAGGCTTCTTCACCCCCACGGGCTACGGCACTCTCGTGGCCGAGGGCAAGGAAACCCGCGTTATCGACGGCCGGAACTACGTTTTTGAAAACCCGCTGCGCGCGGATTTCGCCTTCATCAAGGCGTGGCGGGGCGATCGCGCAGGGAATCTCGTTTTCCGCAAGACCTCGCGCAACTTCAACCAGGTGATGGCCACCGCCGCCCAAGTCGTCGTGGCCGAAGTTGAGAAGCTGGTCGAGCCCGGCGAGCTGGATCCGGACTCGGTGCACACGCCCGGCATCTTCGTGGACCGCATTTTCCAGGGCGCCCAATACGCCAAGCCCATCGAGAAGCGCACGGTGCGCCCGCGCGCGGGCGCGGCGGCGTAAAGCCATGGCCAAGGACATGGACAAGCGAACCGCCATCGCCCGGCAGGCGGCGCTGGAGCTTAAAGACGGCGATTACGTGAACCTCGGCATCGGCGTTCCAACGCTGGTATCCAACTATCTGCCGCCGGACGTCATAATCACTCTCCACACCGAGAACGGCATGCTGGGCTACGGCCCCTACCCGTTCGAGGGCGAGGAAGATCCCGATCTCATCAACGCCGGCAAGGAGACCATCACGGAGCTCCCCGGCTGCTGCTACTTCGGCTCGCACGATTCCTTTGCCATCGTGCGCGGCGGCCACCTGGACGCCACGATTTTGGGCGCGATGGAAGTTTCCGAGACCGGCGACATCGCCAATTGGATGATCCCCGGCAAAAAGGTCAAGGGCATGGGCGGCGCCATGGACATGGTCGCCGGGGCCAAGAAGGTCATCGTGGCCATGGAGCACGCGACCAAAGACGGCAAACCGAAAATTTTAAAGAAGTGCTCCCTGCCTTTGACCGGCAAGGGCGTGGTTTCGGTGATCGTGACCGAATTGGCCGTCTTCGACGTCGCGTCCGGCGGCCTTGTCTTGCGCAAGAAAGCCGAAAGCGTCTCGATGGATGACTTGAAGCGCCTGACCGAGCCCGCGTTCGCGGTGTCCGAGCGCTTGGCCGCGTTCGCGGCGGCCTAGCCCATGCCCAAGGCCAAGCCCGTGCGCGAGTCGCTGACCCAGCTCGCGGATCTCATGTCCCCGCCAGACGCCAACATGCGGGGCACGGTTTTCGGCGGCAAAATCCTTCAGATGGTCGATAAGGCGGCCGCGGTCTGCGCCATGCGCCACGCGGGCCGCGAGTGCGTGACGGTCGCCATGGAGCGCGTGGAGTTTTTGGTGCCCATCCAGATCGGGCACTTGGTGACCGTGGAGGCCAGGGTTAATTTCGTAGGCCGCACGTCGCTCGAAATCGGCGTCGAGGTCTACGCCGAAGACACCGCCCTGGGAGAGCGCCGGCACACCAACTCCTGCCTCGCCACGATGGTCGCGGTCGACAAGAACGGCCGGCCCGCCTCCGTGCCGGGCCTCGTTCTGGAAACGCCCGAAGACAAGAAGCGCCACGCCGAGGCGCTGGCGCGCCGTAAGCGGCGGACGGGCGCTTAGGCGTATGCCGATGAACGCGCCGCGGGGCCGCGCCCGCCGTTTTGCAGGCCTTATGCCGGCGGCGCTTCTGCTTTTTGCCGCCGTGCCGCTGCGGGCCTGGAACAGCCCGACGCATCGGATTATCACGCTGGCGGTCGTTCAAGGGTTTCCGGTTTTTAAAACTCCCGCCGGCGGGGCGGTTTCGGAGGTTCCCGCGGAGACCTTGGCGCAACTGCTCGCCTCGTGGCAAAAACAAGGCGTCCGGGGTTGGCAGGGCAGCGGAAGCGTCGGCGCTTTTATTCAAAATTTGCGGCTCAACCCCAAGGGCGACTGGGCCGCGCCCGCGTCCTTTAAGCCCTATGCCGGCGACGCCGGTTCGCCGTTTCCGCTGGCCGTCAAGCCGGGAACGCCAGTTCCCATCGACTCGATCTTCGCGGCCTACGTGCGCGAGCCGGACTGGGGGATGGACCAGGACATCTGCGGACGCCTGCCCTATCCCTGCAAACCGGATTGGAAATGGATGGACGCCTACGCGGAAGGCCTGCCCAGCCAGGCCTTCCGGCACATGTACTGGCCCAAGGGCTACCTGAAGCTTGCGAAAGCAATCCCCATTCCTATTTTTGTCCGCCACCCCATAGGCCAGGCGCCGGAGCGTTGCCGGATTTATTTTCAGCTCAGCATTCTCGCCGCCGACACGGGCCACCTTTACTGGGCGGCGCGGTTCCTGGCTTGGTCCATGCATTATGCCCAGGACGCGGCGCAGCCGTTCCACACGATGCAGATTCCATCGCGAAAACTGATGGTGTTCTCGCCCTGGCCCATCCCCAATCAGACCGAAACGGCGCGCAAGATCGGCTACTACCATCTCGCGTTCGAGGACTACATGGACGGCTACGCGGCCCGTCTCGAAGGATCCATCGCGCAGGCGCCGTCCTTGGGACAAGGCG
>JAGWJU010000059.1 GCA_028865585.1 Elusimicrobiota bacterium
CGCCTGCGGTGCGCTTCGTGGCCGCGAAGCTGGAGCTTTACGACACGCCTTCCGCTCTCAAAAAGCACAAGGCCGCGACCCCGGCCCTGGGCGGCGCGGCTCTCTATTGCGCCTTCGTCGCGACGCTGGTTTTCCTGCGCTTTGAAACCAGCTTCCCGACCGGAACCCTGCGAAGCCTGCGCGGGCTCCTCATCGGCGGCACGATGGTCTTCCTATTGGGCCTCATCGATGACTTGAAGAAGCCGCACGGCCTGGGGTTCAAAACGAAATTCGCCGTCCAAGCCGCGGCCGCGGCGGTGCTCCTGTCGTTCGGCTTCCGCATCCACTTCATCAAGCCAGACTACGTCGCCGAGGCCCTGACCTTGGTCTGGATCGTGGGCATCACCAACGCCTTCAACATCATCGACATCATGGACGGCTTAAGCGCCAGCCAGGCGGCCATTTCCGCCCTGGCTTTCCTGTTCATCTCTCTGCGGCGCAACGAGTTCTACGTCAACTTCGCCTCCGCCTCGCTGGCCGGCGCGGCGGCCGGTTTTCTGCCTTGGAATTTCTCCTCCAAACGCAAGATTTTCATGGGCGACTGCGGCAGCCTGCTGGCCGGATTCCTGCTCTCGGGCGTATCCCTGGGCACGCATTACAGCAAGATCAACAACCTCGGCGTCTACGCGCCGCTCATCATCCTGCTGGTGCCCATGTACGACACGCTCTTCGTCATGGCCCTGCGCATCAAGCAGGGGCTCTCTCCTTTTCTGGGTTCCAACGATCACTTCGCCTTGCGCCTGGAGCGCATGGGCTACTCCCGCCGGCAAATCGTCGCCATGGCGGCCGGCGCCGCGGCGGTGCTGGGCGTCTGCGCGTTTTTAGCCACGGCGCTGAGCGAAATATGGGCGCTGTGCCTCTATCTGATGCTGGCGGCGGAAATTCTTCTCTTGAGCCGCGCGCTCGCGCGCGTGGCCATGCGCGAGTAGCGCGGTGCCGCTCAAGACCGAAACGCTCATTCTGGGAGGCGGTCTGGCGGGCCTTTCGGCCGCCTACCACTTGAACGCCCTCCCGGACGGAGAATCCCTGGTCGTGGAGAAAAACGCCGCGCCCGGCGGCACGGCGGGATCCGTCTCAAAGGACGGCTTCACCTTCGACCAGACCGGGCACCTGCTCCACCTCCACGATCCCTACGGCCGCCGCCTCATCGAATCGCTGCTCGCCGGCAACCTGCGGGTGCTCAGCCGCTCGTCCTGGATTTACTCCCAAGGCGCCTACACGCGCTACCCTTTCCAGGCCAACACCTACGGCCTTCCCGAACGCGTCGCGGACGACTGCGTCGCGGAGTTCCTGGAAACCGTGCACCGCCCGCCGCGCCTGGCCAAGCGGCCCTCCTTCAAGGACTGGTCTTTGGCCACCTTCGGCAAAGGCATCAGCCGCAGCTTCATGCTCCCTTATAATGAAAAGCTCTGGCGCACTCCGCTCTCGCGCCTGACCACGGAGTGGCAGGGGCGCTTCGTGCCCAAGCCCAGAGCCTCGGAAGTCTTGCGCGGCGCCCTCCTGGAGCAGACCACGGCCTTTGGATACAACGCGGTTTTCCGCTACCCCAAGCGCGGCGGGAGCCAAGCTCTGGCCGACGCCCTGGCCGCGCGGCTCAAACGCGGGCAACTGCGTTTAAACTCTCCCGTCCTCTCTGTCGACCTGCGCGAGCGCGTCGCGACAGTGCGCGGGATTGGAGAGGTCGCCTACGAACGGCTCGTCAACACGCTTCCCTTGAAGGATTTCATCGCCCTGGCCGGACCCTGGCCCCGGGGCGTGCGCGAGGCCGCGGCCAAGCTGCGCTGCAACTCGGTCTATTGCCTCAACCTGGGCGTCGCCCGGCCGCGCGTCTCCGACAAACACTGGATCTATTTTCCCGAGAAGCGCTTTCCCTTCTACCGGGTCGGCTTCTACAGCAACTTCTCCGCGGCGTCCGCGCCCAAAGGCGCCAGTTCGCTCTACATCGAGGTTTCCGCCCGAGCCGGGGACAAGGTCAACCTGGCCCGCCTTGAGCCCGCCGTTCTTAGGAGCCTCGTGTCCTGCGGGCTTTTGAAGGATTCGGACAAAATTCCGGTCAAGCTCTGGACGCCCATCCCCTGCGCCTACGTCGTCTACGATTTCAACCGCGGACCGGCCGTGCAACGCATTTTCTCGCACTTCAAGAAGTCCGGCATCGAGTCCATCGGGCGCTACGGGGCCTGGAAGTACTCCTTCATGGAAGAGACCATCCTCGATGGCAAGCGCTGCGCCGAACGAATCTCGGGCCGCGCCGCGGCGGATCCGGAGCACGGCTCCGAAGAGCTCCGTCCGCTCAAATAGCTATAATCAGTCGTCATGCCGTCCAAGCGAACCGCCTTGCCGCTCCTTTTTTCCCTGGCGCTCTGCGGCTGCGTGACCGAGATGGTCCAGGAAACCCCGCCCCAAAAAGGCCCCGTCCCCCAGGTCGGCTACATCGTCCCCGGAGGCGGCGAAATCCGCTATTCGGCGGAGGGCTGGGGGCCGGTCGTCGCGGCGCGCCGCCGCGCGGCATTTTTCCGCATGCACCGGGTCTGCAAGGACATGGGCCTCAAAATCATCGACGAGTTCGTACACACCGACGCGACCGTGCCCTACAACGGCGGCGACCTGCAGACCGACGCCGAGTTCGGCATCCAGCACTACGATCTGGAGAAATACCACCACATCATGTTCCAGTGCGTTCCTCCGCCTTCCCCGCAGACGCCCGTCGCGGCGCCCGCAAAGACCGCCCCGAAGGCGACGGCCGCGCCGGCTCCGGCCAAGAATTAGCCGCATGCGGATCGAGAGGCCCATCGTCTTTCTGGATTTGGAAGCCACGGGGATCTCTCCCTACCAGGACCGCATCGTCGAAATCGCGTTTTTAAAGCGCTTCCCGGACGGCCGAGAGGAATTCTTCGGCTCGCTGGTCAACCCGCAGCAGCCCATTCCCAAGGCGGCCACGGCCGTCCACCGCATCACCGACGAGATGGTCGCGCAAAGCCCGGCGTTCACCCAGCTGGCAGCGGACGCGTTCGAGTTCCTGGAAAACTGCGATTTGGGGGGCTTCGGCATTTTGAAATACGACGTCCCCCTCTTGTCCTCTGAGTTTTCCCGCGCGGGATATTTTTTCTCGACCGACGGCCGGCGCATGGTCGACGCGCTGACCATCTACCACAAGATGGAGCCCCGCACGCTGGAGGCGGCCTACCGCTTCTACTGCGGCAAGACTCTCGAAAGCGCCCATCGCGCCGAGGCCGACGCGCGCGCCTCCGCTGAAGTCTTCCGCGCGCAGCTCGGGCGTTACGAGGCGATTCCCAAAGACTTGGGCGAGCTCAGCGAGTGGTGCCTGCGCCGCGCGGGCCTGCGGCGGTCCTCCTGACGTGGCCGCGCGAAAGCCGCTGGCGGTGGTGCTTCTCTCCGGAGGATTGGACTCCTCCACCTGCCTCTACTGGGCCTTGAACCAGGGATATCGCTGCGTGGCCCTCTCGGCGGCCTACGGCCAGCGCCACCGCAAGGAGCTCCGCGCCGCGCGGAAAATCGCCCGCGCCGCGCGCACGCCCTTGCACGAGGTGCGGCTGAGCCTGCCCTGGCTGGGCGTCTCCTCTCTCATCGGGCGCCGCAAGAGCCTGCCCCGCACGCCACTCTCCCGCATCGGCCGGGGGAAAATCCCCTCGACCTACGTTCCCGGCCGCAACACCGTCTTTTTGGCTCTGGCCGTCTCCCTGGCCGACGCCTGGGGCGCCGAGGCCGTGGTCATCGGCGCCAACGCCGTGGACTTCAGCGGCTACCCGGACTGCCGCCCGGCCTTCTACCGCGCCTTCCGCTCCGTGTTCCGGCAAGGCACGCGCCGCGGCAGCGAGGGCAAGCCCGTGAAAATCCTGGCCCCGCTTTTAAGACTCGACAAGGCCGGCATCGCGCGCTTGGCGCGGCGCCTGGGCGTGCCCGTGGGCCTGACCTGGTCCTGCTATGCGGGCCTGGCCGGGCCCTGCGGCCGGTGCGACTCCTGCAAACTCCGCGCCAAGGGTTTCGCCGAAGCCGGCTTCGCGGACCCCGCCGCGTGAAGCCCCGCGTCGTCGAGGTGTTCTCGTCTTTGCAGGGAGAGGGGCTCCGCCTGGGCCAGCGGCAGATTTTCGTCCGCCTGGGCGGCTGCAACCTGCGCTGCGACTACTGCGACGAGCCCGACACCATCCCCATGGGCTCGGGCGAGCCGTGGAGCGCGGAGCAAATCAAGGACGCCGTGCTGGCGCTCAACCGCGAACGCCCCCACGCCGCCGTGTCCTGGACCGGAGGCGAGCCGTTGGTCCACCGCGCGGCCCTGGAGGACCTGATGGCCTGGGCCCGCGGCGCCGGCCTCAAGAACTATCTGGAAACCAACGGGACCATGCCTCAAGCCCTCCAAAAGGTCGCGCGCCTGTGCGACGCAGTGGCCATGGACGTGAAGCTGCCCTCGGCGGCGGGCGAAGAGCTCTGGAGCCGGCATCTGGAATTTTTGAGAATCGCCCCCGAGAAAACCTTCGTTAAAGTCGTCCTGACTTCCCGTTCGACGCCCGCCGAATGGCGCCAAGTCATCCGGCTCATGCAGGAGTCCTCGCCCAAAATCCCGCTCGTGCTCCAGCCGGCGACCGCGCGGGAAGGCATCCTGCCGGCGGAGCCGCGCGCCGTCCTGGGGTTTCTCCGCCAAGCCCGCGCGCTCTTGAAGGACGTCCGGCTCATCCCCCAGTGGCATCCCGTCTGGGGAATGCCCTAGCCTAGGGCTTCGGAATCGAATAGCCGGACTGCGCCTTGAGCCACGCCCAAAATCCGGGGTTGAGCTTGTAGTAGTAGGGCAAAAGCGGCGGCTCTGAGGCCGCCGCGAAGGCTTCGGCCAACTCGGCAGCCGCCGACTTTCCGGCCGCGTCCGCTTCCCCTCCGCTCCAATACGCGTCCGCGGCTGAACTCAAGGCGACGTAGAAACGCGCCTGCGCCCGATAGTATCCGGAGCGCGAAAGCCCCGCGGGAACGGGCGCGCCGAGAACGCGCGGCTTGGCCGCGGGAATCTTGGCGCAGAAGTCGGCCGAAGCCGCGGCCGAGAAGCGTCCCTCTACGAGCGGAGTCAGCGCCCGCGCTTGCCCGGGCGAGGCCTCAACCGGATAGAACAGCACGGCAAAGCCCTCCTCTCTCCTGGCCAGGGGGACGGGCAGGGTCTGCGCGAATTCGACCGGCACGAGCCGCGCGCAGCCGGCGCTTTGCCGCAGCCCGCTCGCACGGCGGTACATCGGCTCCGAGCGCAAGCGAGAGACCCAGTCCGTCTTCGCGCAGCCCCCCAGGCATGCCGCCGCCAGGAAAAGCGCCGTCATCCAAAGCGAACGCCTCACCGGGCGCCGCCTTGCGGGTCGTGCGGGCCCGGCGGCGCGAAGCTCACCAGCACGCCGTCCCACGCCTTTTTGAAGTCGGACGCGGAGACGTAGCGCATGGCCTCTCCGGTGCCCGTGTCGTTGACGTAGTAGCCCAGCACCCGGCCCTGAGGGTCGATTTCCGCGCCGGAAACATAGACGGTGTGCGCCGCGCTCTCGGGCAGCGAGGGCCAGCCCCAGAACTCGCGCTCCCTGACCACGACGATGGCTCCTCCGCCCTCGGCAACGGATTTCTCGACCTGCGCAGGAGTCGCCTTCATGATCAGCCGGCTGGGGATGTGGTGATCGCGCAGAAGCGCGTTCTGATCGGAGTAGAACGTGCCGCCGGCGCGAAAGCCCGAGGCCATCCCGTACTCGGCGTAATACCCCTTGTCCAAAGCCTCCCGGACCAGCGCCTTGATGTCGGCATCGATGCCGCGCGCGCGCATCGCCTCATACTGCGCGCCGATAGAGCAGGTGGGGCCTTTCTGGGTGATGATGTCGTGGGCGGCCGCGGCCGGATTGCCGAGCGTCCGGCTCCAGCCCAGCGCGTGCCAAATCGAGATTTTCGCATCGTCCTCGATGCGTTTAAGCCCCGCCTCGCTGCCGCGGGCGAAATAATTCCGTTCGGCATCCTCGTCGCCGTTCTCCGGAATAGGCGGCGGCAGGGACGAAGGCAGGCCTAGGCGGCCCCTCAAGGGCGCCGTCCACCGCTTCAACGCGGCCGGGGCGGCGCCGCCCAAAGACGCAGGGGCCAAGCCCGCGGCCGAAGCTCCGGCCGGAGCGTCTCCCCCGTCGAAAAGGTGCGCTAAAGCCGCGGCCGCGGCTTTAGGACTGGCCCCTTTCTTGACGGCCAGGGCCAACAGGCTCGCGCGGAGCTTGCTTTCCGCTTTCGCGTCCGCGCGCTTGATGAGACGCGCCTGAAACTCCCTGGACTTGGCGGCCAGGGCCTGATCGCGCTCAAGGAAAACCCCGATGTAGGGATTCCAGCTGGATTGGAACTCTCCGGCGGCGGGATCAAGATAGGATTTTTGCAGATAAGCCGGCGGCGCGGGCCACAAAAACGGCAGCGCGATCCGCTCGCCTTGGGACTCGACCATGCGCCGCAGGTCTTCGATCTTGAGCAGCGCCGTCCCGGGCGCAAGCCTGGGCGAAACCAGATTCGGATCGGTCCGCGCGAGCAAAGAGGCTTTCGCCTTCCTGTACCGGGCGTAGTCCGCGTCGGCCGCGAACTTCACCGAATGCAGCATCGTCATCTGCGCGGCGAGGGTGGGCAGGGAGTTGAACGTCTCGTCCGCGCCCTGAAGCGAGGCGTGCATATAATCGCACTCGTAGCGCGGCACGCCGAGATCGGCCGGCTTGCCGTCCTGCGAGAACGAGCAGGGATAAGCGAAGACCAGCTTATCCGGACCGATGGGCGCGGCCCGAGCCTCCCCTTGGGCCGCCGCCGCGGCGGGAACCGCAACAGCGCACACGGCGAGAAAAATCGTTCTGCGCAGCATAAGCCGAAAACCCAGCGGTAGTATAGCCCGCGCCCCGCGCGGGTTCAATACCTGTGTTGCGCCATGTAAAATCCAACCATGCCTTGCGTCATCTAAAATCCGCTCTCTTGCCGTCCTAACCTGCTGATATTCGAGCTTCACCCTCCTTCCTTATATAGTTTCTGCTCGGGAAGTCGGCTCTGTTCTCATCGAGAACCGCCATCCGCTGCCTGCGCCGCTTCCCTGAATTGCACGCACTCGGCTGACCCCCCCAAAACCCCTGCCTTGGGTAGACG
>JAGWJU010000060.1 GCA_028865585.1 Elusimicrobiota bacterium
GGGGCGGGGGCCTGGGCGGGGAAAAATTTGAGGACAAGCCATGAACAAGCTTCTGACTCCTGAACCCGGGATCCTGATTTGGACCATCGTCACTTTTCTGGCGCTGGTCGCGCTTTTAAAGAAATTCGCCTGGGGCCCTCTGCTGGCCATCATCGACGAGCGCGAAAAACACCTTAAGAGCGAGCGCGAGGCGGCGGAAAGCGCCCGCGCCGAGGCCGAGCGCCTGAAAAAGGAAATCGAGTCCCAAATGGCCGGGCTGCAGGCGGCCGGGCGCGAGCTCATCGACAAGGCGCGCGGGCACGCCGAGGCGCTCAGCGCGCAAATCAAGACCGCGGCCGAGGAAGAGGCGCGCAAGATCAAGGATAAAACCGCGGCCGAGCTCGCGGCCGAGAAGGAGCGCCTTTCGGCCGGGCTGCGCAAGGAAGTCGCGGGGCTTTCCGTGCTCGCGGCGGAAAAACTGCTGCGCCGCTCGGTGGACGACGGCGTGCGCAAGACCGTGCTCGACTCGTTTTTCAAGGATTTGGAGAACAAGGAGTCCGCGCGCAACTAAAGCGCGGATCCGGGCGACATGAACTCCTCCGATCGGATGCTCGCGGGCCGCTACGGCAAGGCCCTGTTCCTGGCGGCCAAGGCCGCGGGCCAGGACGCGCGCGCGGTGGAGGACCTCTCGGCCGCGCAAGACGGCCTGCGGGAGTTTTTGCCGCTCCTAAAGAACCCGCAGGTGGGCGCCGCGGAAAAAAAGGCGCTGGTGGATCGGCGCCTTTCCAAAACCGTCTCGCCGCTGTCGCGCAAATTTTTAAAGCTGCTCATCGACAAGAAGCGCTTCGACCTTTTGCCCGCGATCCGGGGGAAGCTGGGCCGGCTCTGGGACGAGGCGAACAAGCGCGGCCGCGCCAAAGTCTGGGCGGCGCAGGCGCTTTCCGCCGAGCAGGAGAAAGCGCTTAAGGCGCGCCTGGAGAAATTTTTCGGCCGGACCGTCGAGATGGAAATCAAACAGGACCCGGAGATCATCGGGGGGCTCGTCGTGCGCCTCGGCGACTGGGTCCTGGATTCAAGCCTGCGCGGACAGCTGCGCAGCTTAGGGGAGACTTTAAATGGCGATTAGACCGGAAGAGATCACGGACGTCATCAAGCGCCAGCTCGAGGGCTACGAGGCCAAGACCGAGCTGAAGGAGGAGGGCTCTGTCCTCCAGGTCGGCGACGGCATCGCGCGCGTCTACGGCCTTGAGAACGCCATGGCCGGCGAGCTTTTGGAGCTGCCCCACGGCGTGACCGGAATGGTTTTGAACCTTGAGCGAGAGAACGTGGGCTGCGTGCTGATGGGCCCCGGCCACCTGATCAAGGAAGGCGACCCCGTCCGGCGCAGCGGCCGCATCATGTCCGTGCCCGCGGGCGACGCCCTCATCGGCCGCGTGGTCAATCCTCTGGGCGAACCCTTGGACGGCAAGGGCGCCATCAAGACCAGCAAGACCCGCGCCATCGAAATCGTGGCGCCCGGCATCATGGAGCGCCAGCCCGTCACCCAGCCGCTGCAGACGGGCTTGAAGGCCATCGACGCCATGATTCCCATCGGCCGCGGCCAGCGCGAGCTCATCATCGGCGATCGCCAGACCGGCAAAACGGCCATCGCCATCGACGCCATCTTGAACCAGAAGAACGATCCCAACCGCCCCATCTGCATCTACGTGGCCATCGGCCAGAAGCAGTCGACCGTGGCGCGCGTGGCCCAGACGCTGGAAGAGAACGGCGCGATGGAATACTCCATCATCGTCTCGGCCTCCGCCTCCGACCCCGCGCCGCTTTTGTTCATCGCGCCCTACGCCGGCTGCGCCATGGGCGAGGAGTTTCTCTGGAACGGCAGGCACGTGCTGGTCGTCTACGACGACTTGTCCAAGCACGCGCAGGCCTACCGCCAGCTGTCCTTGCTGCTGCGCCGCCCGCCGGGCCGCGAGGCCTACCCGGGCGACGTCTTCTATCTGCACTCGCGCCTTTTGGAGCGCGCCTGCAAGCTTTCGGACAAGAACGGCGGCGGCTCGCTGACGGCCCTTCCGATCATCGAAACGCAGGCGGGCGACGTGTCGGCCTACATCCCGACCAACGTCATCTCGATCACCGACGGGCAGATCTACCTCGAGACCGGCCTCTTCTACTCGGGCGTGCGCCCGGCCGTCAACGTGGGCCTCTCGGTTTCCCGCGTGGGCGGCGCCGCGCAGACCAAGGCCATGAAGTCCGTGGCCGGCCGCCTGCGCTTGGACTTGGCGCAGTACAATGAGCTGGCCGCCTTCGCGCAGTTCGGCTCGGAGCTCGACAAGGCCTCTCAGAAGCAGCTCTCGCGCGGCGAGCGCCTGGTCGAAATCCTCAAGCAGGATCAGTACAAGCCCATGCCCTTCGAGAACCAAGTGGCCGTCATCTTCGCCGGCGTCAACGGCCTCATCGACGACGTGCCGGTCAAGGAGGCGCGCCGGTTCGAGGCCGAGCTCTTGGAGAGCCTGGCGCTTGAGAAGCCCGAAATTCTAAAGACCATCCGCGAGAAGCGCGTCATCGACGACGCGGCCAAGGAGGCGCTGACCAAAGCGATCGGCGACTTCAAGGCCCGCTTTTTGGCGGGGGCCAAGGCGTGAAGCCGGCTCTTCTCGCGGCCGCGCTCGCGGTCCTTGCGCCCGCCGTCCGGGCGCAGGGATTGCCGCAGTCGCACGTGCTCAACTTCAACTGCCTGGAGGCCCTGGCCGCGGTCGGCGAATCGGACCTGGCCGGCATTTTTTCCTACGTTCCGGACAAGGACACCGCCGCCGCCTTCGCCGACCTGCTGGTGCACAGGCCCAAGGTTCTGCGCAAGTTCCTGGCCAAGGGCGAGGACGACGTGAAGCAGGTCGGGGGCGTCTCGCAGTGGGATCACGACGCGGCGTCCTACGCGCTTTCGATTTTCTCCCTGCCGCCCGCGGCGCTTGCGGCGCCCAAGCCGTCTTCGTCGCAATTAAAGCGCCTGAGGGCGCTCGTGGCCGCGCCGGTGCTGACCCTGGAAGAAATGACGGCCCGCCGGAGCATCAAGCGATGAAGGGCCGCGTTCTCGTGACCGGCGCCGCGGGGTTCGTCGGCTCCAACGTGTGCGGGGAGCTCTCCCGCCGAGGCCGGACCGTGGTCGGCCTGGATGATTTTTCCGTCGGGCACTTCAAGAATCTTGCGGGCTTTCAGGGCGACGTGGTGGCCGCCGACGTGGGAGACGCGGCGTACTGGGGCCCGCGCGTGGGCCCCGTCGAGGCGGTGTTCCATCAGGCCGCCATCACGGATACGACCGTGATGGACCAGCTGAAAATGATGCGGGTCAACGTCGAGGCCTTCCGCTCCCTTTTGGACTGGGCCGCCCGCAACAAGGTCCGGTCCGTGGTCTACGCCTCATCGGCCGGCGTTTACGGAGATTCTCCGGTGCCCATGCGCGAGAGCGCGGCGCCCAAGCCGCTCAACATCTACGCTTTCTCCAAGGCGACCATGGAGTCCGTCGCCGCCGATTTCCTGCGCCGAAACCCCGGGCTCAAGATGAACGTGGTCGGCCTGCGCTATTTCAACGTCTTCGGGCCCGGCGAGGGCTTCAAGGCCAAGGCCGCCAGCATGATCTGGCAGCTCTACCTGCAGATGAAAGCCGGCAAGCGCCCCCGCGTCTTTGAGTTCGGCGATCAGTACCGCGACTTCATCTACGTCAAGGACGTGGTCGCGGCCAACGTTCTGGCCGAGAAGGCCAAGAGCGGCGCGTACAACGTCTGCACCGGGCGCAAGACCACCTTCAACCAGATTATCGCGGCCTTAAACGGCGTGCTGGGGACCGATTTCGAGCCGGAGTACTTCAAGAACCCCTACTCCTTCTACCAAAACGAGACTTTGGGCGATCCGGCGCTGGCGAAAAAAGCGCTCGGGTTCTCGGCCCAATTCACGGCGGAGGCCGCCATCCGGGATTATCTGCAGGGCCCGGCGGTCCCCGTAGGAGCCGCTTAAAATGCCCTCGCTGCGCGAAATCCGCCGCAAGATCAAATCCGTCAAGTCGACGGAGCAAATCACTCGCGCCATGAAGATGGTGGCCGCGGCCCGCATGCGCCGCGCGCAGTCCTCCATTCTGGCGGCGCGGCCCTTTGCCCGCGGCATGGAGGAGCTGGCCTGGACGCTCTCCACGGGGGACAACGGCGGCGCTCTCTCCCATCCCTTTTTCCGCAAACCCGAAGGCGGCGCGCCGCTCCTGATTCTGGTGACCGCGGACAAGGGCCTGTGCGGATCGTTCAATTCCAATTTGTTCAAGGCGGCGCTGGAGTGGATGAGAGCCCGCGGCGGAAAGGCGCGCGTGGCGGTGGCGGGCAAGAAGGGCCGCGATTTCCTGCACCGCCTGCGCGGCCGGGATGTCGAGGTGACCGCGGAGCTGGCCGGGATCTTCCCCAAGGTCCATTTTTCGCACGCGGAAATCCTGGGCGGCTCGGTCATCGCCGATTTCGAGGCGGGCCGCGCCGGCGAGGTGAGCGTCCTGTATAACGAGTTCAAGTCCGTGGCCCAGCAGAAGCTCACGCTGAAGACCCTTCTGCCCATTTCGCCAGCGCAGGACTTCGCGCCGAGCGCCCCGGCCGAGCGCGAGTTCGAACCCGGGCGCGCGGAGCTTCTGGACGCCCTCTTGCGGCGGTTCATCAAGGCCGAGATTTACCGCGTGCTTCTGGAGTCCCAGGCCGCGGAGCTGGCCGCGCGCATGAACGCGATGGACGCGGCCTCCAAGAACGCCGCGGAGTTGAAGGCCGACCTGAACCTCGATTTGAACCGGCAGCGCCAAGCGCTCATCACCAAGGAAATCGCCGAGCTGGTCGGCGGCGCCGAGGCGCTGGCGTCATAACGCAAGGAAAAAACGGAAAAAGACCGAGATGACGGAACTGGAGTCGGCCAAGCCGGAAAAATTCATCGCCGCGGGCTTTCGGAAGCCGCGCGGTTAGAACACAGGAGACGGTCATGAACACCGGAAAAATCGTCCAGGTCATCGGGCCCGTGTTGGACGTGGAGTTTCCCGCGGGCAAATTGCCCGCCATCACCAATGCCTTGAAAATCAAGACCACGGCCGCCGGCAACGGCGGCGCCCCGTCCGAGCTGGTGGTGGAGGCCGCCTCGCACCTGGGCGACAACACCGTGCGCGCCGTGGCCATGGGCCCGACCGAGGGCCTGACCCGCGGCATGACGGTCGAGGACACGGGGGCCCCCATCACCGTGCCCGTGGGCAAGGCCTGCCTGGGGCGCTTGATGGACGTGCTGGGCGCGCCCAAAGACGCCCGCGGCCCCATCGACACGAAGGATCGCCTTCCTATCCATCGCGCGCCGCCGCCCCTGACTGAACAGGTCGTCTCGCCGCAGATTTTCGAGACCGGCATCAAAGTCGTGGATCTTCTGGAGCCCTACATGAAGGGCGGCAAAGTGGGCCTCTTCGGCGGCGCCGGCGTGGGCAAGACCGTCATCATCATGGAGCTCATCAACAACGTCGCCAAGCAGCACGGCGGCGTCTCGGTCTTCGGCGGCGTCGGCGAGAGAAGCCGCGAGGGCAACGATCTCTGGCACGAGATGCAGGAGGCCAAGCTTTCGGACGGCAGCCCGGTCTTGTCCAAAGCCGTCCTGGTCTACGGGCAGATGAACGAGCCGCCGGGCGCGCGCGCCCGCGTCGGCCTGACCGCCTTGACGCAAGCCGAGCATTTCCGAGACCAGGAGGGGCAGGACGTGCTGCTCTTCATCGACAACGTGTTCCGCTACGTGCTCGCCGGCGCCGAAGTCTCGGCGCTTTTGGGCCGCATGCCCTCGGCCGTGGGCTATCAGCCGACGCTCTTGACCGAGGTGGCCGATCTGCAGGAGCGCATCACCTCGACCAAGAAGGGCTCCATCACCTCGATTCAAGCCGTCTACGTGCCGGCCGACGACCTGACCGATCCGGGCGTGGCCACGACCTTCACGCATTTGGACGCCAAGACCGTGCTCTCGCGCCAAATCGCGGAGCTGGGCATCTACCCGGCGGTCGATCCCCTCGAGTCCACCTCGCGCATTTTGGATCCCAAGGTCGTGGGCGAGGAGCACTATGCCGTGGCCGGCGCGGTGCAGAAGGTTTTGCAGCGCTACAAGGACCTGCAGGACATCATCGCGATTCTGGGCATCGACGAGCTCTCGGACGAGGACAAGATGCTGGTCTCCCGCGCGCGCAAGATCCAAAAATTCCTCTCCCAGCCCTTCTTCGTGGCCCAGCAGTTCACCGGCATGGCCGGCAAATACGTGCCCTTGAAGGAAACCATCCGGGGCTTCAAGGAGCTCCTGGACGGCAAGCACGATTCCCTGCCCGAGCAGGCCTTTTACATGGTCGGCTCCATCGACGAAGCCGTGGCCAAGGCGGAGAGCCTGAAGGCTTAGCATGGCCAAGACCATCGCGGTCGAAATCGTCTCGCCCGAGCGCACTGTCTCGAAGGTCGAGGCCGAGTCCGTGGTGGTGCCCGCGTGGGACGGCGAGATGGGGATTCTGCCCGGTCACGAGCCCTACTTGGCTCAGCTGCGCCACGGCGAGGTGCGCCTCAAAACGCCCGCGGGCGTCTCGGCCTTCGCGGTGGCGGGGGGCTTCGCCGAGGTTTCGCCTGCGCGCGTGCGGCTTTTCGTCGAGACCGCGGAGATGGCCGCGGAAATAGACGAGGAAAAGGCGCGCCAGGCCGCGGAAAAGGCCAAGGCCGCCCTGGCCCGCAAGGACATCGATCCGGCGGAACTGGCGGGCGCCGAAGGCGCGATGCGCTGGGCCATGGCGCAGATGAAAGTCGCGCGGCGCCATCGCCACAGCCATGAGCGCGCGAGGCTTGGGGAATGAGGGCGGTTCGCGTCCGGTTCCTCCTTTCCCTTCCGGCCCTTGTTTTCCTGGCTTCCGTTCCCGCGCTGGCCGCGCGCGCGCCGCGCCGGCATAAGGCGCGGGCCGCCGCCCAGTCCTTTAATTGGCTCGACCTCTACCAACTGTCTTCTTATAAGGAGGAGTGGACCGCGACCATCCGGGTGGACTCCCTCAAGACGGATCTGCCCAGGGTGCTGGCCGCGTTCAAAGAGCAGGGCGCCAGCCTTTCTTTTCCGCTTCAGAACTTCGCGTCGAGCAAAATCGCGCACACGCAGCAGCTGTCCTACCG
>JAGWJU010000061.1 GCA_028865585.1 Elusimicrobiota bacterium
GGATCCTCGGCGCTCTCCATCGCGATGATGATCTGCAGCCGCGCTTCGGAGTCCTCGCGCACGAGCGCTTCCAAGCCCGGAATCATGGCTTCGTCCAGGCCGCGCACGGGCTTGATGACGGTCATGGAGAGAATCTCGTTTTCCGCCGCGGGTCGGGGGGAGAGCCGGAAGTAAACCCAGGTCGCGGTCACGCAAGCCCACAGCGCCGCAATCAGGAGCAGAGTCCAGGCGTAAAGGGCAAGAATCAGGAGGTGCATGAAAGCGGCGCTTGGAGCGGCGCGCCTTATTGCATATATTTTACGCGGGTAATGTCAAAGAACGAGGGCGCTAAGCCGGCATATTTTTGCGCCCGCTGGCTTTTTATGCGGGCGATGGGAGCCATTTTTTTCTCCGCCTTCTACTCCTGGGCGTTTCAAGTTCGGGGCCTCATTGGGCCTCGAGGCATCCTGCCCGCGCGGGAGATTTTTGCCGCTCTGTCCGCAGCGCACGCTGGCTGGCGCGGGGTTTGGCAGGTGCCGTCGCTTCTTTGGCTCGGCGCGGGAAACACGGCGCTGACCCTCGTCGTGGGCGCCGGGCTCGCCGCTTCCTTGCTGCTTTTCTTGAACGTCTGGCCTAAGGCCATGCTTCTTATCTGCGAGGCGGCGTTTATGTCGCTGGTCTGCGCCGCGCGCGACTTCTCTTCTTAGGGCGTCCTGCTTGTAGACGATGAGTTCTTCGCGTCCTTGGGCTGGCCCGCGCCGGCGGCGGCAAAAACCGCCGAGATGATCCCATCATGGCCCGCCGAGGCCCTGGCGCCGCTGCGCGTGGCCAACTCCTACGGGCTCTTCGCGGTGATGACCGCGGCGCGCTATGAAATCGAGTTCCAAGGCACGACGGACGGCAGAACGTGGATTGTCTATCCGTTCCGGTACAAGCCGCAGAACGTCGATGAGGCGCCCGGAATTTACGCTCCTTACCAGCCGCGCTTCGATTGGAACCTGTGGTTCGCGTCCTTGGGCGGTTGGCGCCAGTACTCATGGGTTTTGAGCGTTGAAAAAGATCTGCTGGAACAGGATCAAGACGTTCTTTCGCTTTTTAAGAGCGATCCCTTTTCCTCCGGCCGGCCGCCCATCGCTGTACGCGCCGTTCTTTGGCGCTATTGGTTTTCGACTCCAGCGGAAAAAGCCAAAACCGGCGCTTGGTGGGACCGCAAGCTTCTCGGGCTCTACGCTCCGATTCTGGCGCGCGGCCAAGACGGCAAAATCTACGCCGTGGCGCCGCCCGGCGTCGCGGGCGCGCGCTGAAAATCAAAAAGGAAAAATGTTAGAATACCGCGCTTCCCAAATTTTGGGGTCGTGGTGTAGCCTGGCCTAACACGCCGCCCTGTCAAGGCGGAGACCGCGGGTTCAAATCCCGTCGACCCCGCCAGTTTTCAGGGCTGGCCTGGCCAAGGAGAAGTTGTCCATGAAAAGTTCCGAACGGCTGGAAACCAAGGTCATCCACGCGGGCGATCCGCATCCCCGGATTTTGGGCGCGGTCAGCATGCCGGTCTTCCAATCCTCCATCTACGAGTACTCGGGCGAGACCAGCTACCACGATCTCAAGTACATCCGACTCAACAACACGCCCAACCACCAAGCCCTGCATCGCAAGCTGGCGTCGCTCGAGGGCGCCGAGGACGCGCTCGTGACCGGCAGCGGCATGGCCGCCATCTCGACGGCGCTGCTCTCCGTCCTGTCCTCCGGGGATCATCTGCTCGCGCAGGACTGCCTCTACGGGGGCACGCATGAATTTATCGCCCGCGACTTGAAGTCCTTCGGTGTTTCTTTCGATTTTATCGACGCGGACAAGCCGGCGTCCTGGGGAAAAAAGATCAGGCGCAATACCAAGGCGATTTACGTGGAGACCATGACCAACCCTCTTTTGCAGGTGGGAGACCTCGAGACCGTCGCCCGGTTCGCCAAGAAACGCGGGTTGGTCTCCCTCATCGACAACACGTCCGCGAGCCCGGTGAATTTTAGGCCGGCGGGGCGGGGCTTTGACTTGTCTCTGCACAGCGCGACCAAATACCTGAACGGCCATTCAGACATCGTGGCCGGCGCCGTCATCGGTTCGGCGGCCTTGGTCGAGAGGGTGACGCACCGCCTGAATCACTTGGGCGGCTCGCTCGATCCGCACGCGTGCTTCCTGCTCGACCGAGGCATCAAGACTTTGGCGGTGAGAATGGAGCGGCAGAACAGAACGGCTTTGGATCTCGCGCGGTTTTTGGAGCGCCAGCCCAAAGTCGCCCGCGTGAATTATCCGGGCTTGGAGAGTCATCCGCGCCATCATCGGGCGCGCGAGCTTTTCGACGGCTTCGGGGGGCTTTTGAGTTTTGAGTTGAAAGGCGGGCTCAAGGCTGCCGAGCGCTTCATGCGCCGCGTGCGGCTGCCGGCCGTGGCGCCTAGCTTCGGCGGCGTCGAGTCCCTGGTCACCCGGCCCGCCACTACCTCGCACTCCGGGATGCCCGTCAAGGAACGGCGCAAGCTGGGCATCGCCGACGGCCTCGTGCTCGTGTCGGTGGGTCTGGAGGCGGCTGAGGATGTGCTCGCGGACTTCGAGCAGGCCCTGGCCGCGGCTTGAAGCGCCGCGGGCCTAATTTTCGATCTTAATCTCGCCGAAAGCCGCGTCCGCGTCAACGAGAAGCGCCGGCGAGCCTTCCTTGCAGCTCTCGCTCCTGTACGTGTTGGTCCCGATGACCGCGGCGCTGCCGCCCGGGAACTTCACGCTGCCGAACGCGCAGCTGAAAGTGATTTTGACGGGCATGGCTGGATCGAGCTTGACCTCGGTCGAGCCGAAGGCGGCGTTGATGCGGACGTGGACGTCGCCCTTGGAGAGGTCGACCTTGCTCAGATCGATTTTCTGGCTGCCGAAGGCCACGCTGTATTCCGCGGGCGCCGCGCCCGCGTGCTCGACGTTCGATGAGGAAAAGGCCGTGCTGCGGCCGCCGTTTTGCGTCCAGTTTTTGCAGGAGCGGCGCGAGCCGGGGATAAGCATGCGGACTCCCGCATAGATGATGATGAGGGCTATGGCCGCGCGCATCAGCGGCAGGTGGATGCCGAAGACATGCAGGATCATGCTTAGGCCCAGCAGAATGAGAAACGCTCCCGTGATGATCGAAAACCAGTTCATTCTCATCGTCCTCCTCCGTAAAGACGCCATCCTACCATAAGACGCCGCGAGCGCGCTTGTTTTTGTTCCAGAGTTTTGTCCATAAAGAGGAGACGAGATAGCGCTCCAAATCGACGCGGTCGATCCATGCGGCTTGGGCGGGAATTTTATTCGGCGCCTTGGCCCGGCGCAGCTCGGCCGTGATGAGATGGTGCGTGATGGAATGCGAGGCGGTTTTAATCAGTCCTTCGGGCTTGACGCTTAGATGCCGCGCTTCGGGAAAACCCCAAAGCCCCTTTAAAAAATGTTCGTCCTTGGAGCGTCTCCATAAAAGCACCTTGCCGTTTTTTTTAATCCAGAGGCAGGTCCAGCGCAAGTCGACCGCTTCTTTGCGTGCGGAAACGACCGGCAGGCGGTCCTGAATTTTTCGCCGGAACGCGAGGCAGCTTCTCGAGACGGGGCATTCGGGACATTTCGGATTTTCCGGCAGGCAGACGGTCGCCCCCAGCTCCATGAGCGCCTGGTTCCAATCTCCGGGCCGATCCGGCGGGACCAGCTTCTCGGCGACGGACCAGAATTTTTTCTGAACCGCGGCGTTCTTAATATTGTCTCGGACGGCGAACCAGCGTGAAAAAACGCGCATGACGTTCCCATCTAAAACCGGCAAGCGCAGCCCGAAGGCGATGGAGCCGATGGCGCCCGCGGTGTAGCGGCCCACGCCGGGGAGGGACAAGATGCTCTCGTAGGTCGATGGGAAGCGCCCCGCGTGCTCATGGACGATTTTTTGCGCCGCGGCGCGAAGGTTTCTCGCGCGGGAGTAATAGCCCAGCCCCGCCCAGGCGGAGAGGACGTCGTCTTCGGAGGCTGCGGCCAGCGCGCTAATATCGGGGAATCGGGCCAGAAAGCGTTCGAATTTGGGCGCGACCGCGGCCACGGTGGTCTGCTGGAGCATGATTTCGGAAACCCAGGAAGAATAAGGGCTGACTTCGCGCCGCCAGGGCAAATCCCGCTTGCGGGCGTCGTACCACGCCAGCAGGGCGCTTATTCTTGGATCAGAAGGTTGTTGAGGACTTCCTGAACGCCGGGCGTGCGCGCCGCGACGCGGCCGGCTTCCTCTTTGGTGTGCCATGAGTCCACGACTCCGGAGAGAGTCACCACTTGGGAGACGACGTCGATGTCGACTTGCTGCAGGTTCAGATCCTTGCGTGCGGCCAGCCGTTCCTCGACCCGCGCCTGAAGAGCCGCGTCGGAGAGGTTGAGGTCCTGCGTGCCGGCCGCGCACCCGGCCAGGCCCAGGGCCAGGACGGCGAGGCAGCAGCGCCAGCGGGACGCAGTCATCATCGGCATTGCGGCAATAATGATACAATTTCGCCGGCCATTCGACCATGCCAACGAGGCGTCTTTTTCTGGCGACGGGGAACCTCCACAAGGTCCGTGAAATCGCGCAAGCCCTGGGCGGGCTCGACGTCGCTCTTGTGCTGCCCAAGGACTGCCCGGGATTTCCGGAAATCGACGAGGATCAACCGACCATCGAAGGCAACGCGCGCAAAAAAGCTCAAATCGGAGCGCGCTTCTGCGGCTCATGGGCGCTGGCCGACGACACGGGGCTCGAAGTGGAAGCGTTGGGCGGGCATCCCGGGGTTTACTCGGCGCGTTACGCCGGGCCCGGCTGCGATTTTGCGGACAATATCAGGAAACTTCTTTCCGAGCTTCAAGGCGTTCCGGCGCCGCGGCGCGCGGTGTTCCGCACCATCATGGCGCTGGCCGGGCCGGACGGATCTGTCGTTTGCGAGGAAGGGCGCCTGGAAGGGGAAATCATTCTTGAGCCGCGCGGACGCGATGGCTTCGGCTATGATCCCGTGTTTTATGTCCCGGAGGAGAAAAGGGCTCTGGCCGAGATGAGCCTCGAGGAAAAAAACAGACTGAGTCACCGTTCGCGGGCGTTGGCCGCCATTTTACCCCGCGTGAAGCGGGCTCTGGCTTTGGGCGCCGTCCTGCTCTGCGTCGGCGCCGCCAAGTCCCGCGCGCTTCCCACCGAGCAGGCGCCCCAGACCGTCTGGGACCAGATGATGGCGGCGCAGTCCAACCAGGACATTTCCCAGGGCTACGACGATTTCTCCAACCGCCGCTACGCGCAGGCGGCGATGAAGTTCTCCAGCGCCGTGGCCGCGGATCCCAAGAATGCGGACGCGCACATGATGTTGGGCGCGGCCTATTACTGGCTGGGCGAGGTCGACGAGTCGCTTAAGGAATATCAAATCAGCCTCAAGCTCAATCCCAACAGCGCCCAACTCTACATCCTCCAAGGCATCTCGCTCGCTTACGAAGACCGCGATCAGGAGGCCTATCAGGCGTTCCGCAAGGCCATCGCGATTGACGCGACCCGTCCCGACGCATTCATGGATCTGGCCTCGCTGGAGGAGAGCCTCGGGAAAATCTCCGACGCGCTCGATCACCTCCGCCACGCCGTGGCGCTGTCGCCTTCCGAGCCCCTCTATCGCTTCCAGTTGGGCGCGCTTTACTATCTGCTCGGCCGCAGCCGGGACGCGGAAGCGGCGTTTCGCAAGGCGCTGTCGCTTAACCCGACGTTCGAGGACGCCTGGCTGGAGATGGGCGCGGTGCAGGAAAGCGACGGCGACTTGAAGTCGGCGCTGGCCAGCTACGGAAAGGCTTTGGCGCTCAAGGATCGCGATTCGGTGGCTCGCCTGCGCCTGGGCCGCGTTCTGCTGCGCGAAGGGCGCATGGCGGAGGCGCGCAAGATTTTCGCGGCTGCTTTTCATTTGACGCCGCGCGCGGGCGGGGCGGGGCTGCAGCTCTCCGTTGCTTATTCCGGGAAATCCGCCGCGGGCGGCGAGGCCGGAGCTGGAACCGGCGCCGCGCTGCAGGCGCAGTCCGCGAATCCGCCGGCTTTGCCCGGCGGGCTGCCCAAGCTTTCGGCCAACGATCCGCTTAACGTTTTCGAGCGCAATCTCGAGCGCATTCCGCTCGATCAGGACGCGGTCATGCAGGTGCAGGCCGTGTTCCTGCCCAAGCCTCGGCTTATCGAGCCCTCATCGAAGGAGCCGGGTGCGGGATCATCCGAGCTCAAGCGCGCGCTGCAGATGGCGGTCAACGGGCCGTCCCAGGGAATCCAGGCCGTCAGCCGCAGCTATCAAATCCGCGCCTCCGATCCGGCCGATCGCCGCCGGGAGATCTCGGCGATTTTGCGCGATCTGCAGCGGACCGTCGCCCAGGCGCCGCCGGGCAGCGACGTCCACTTGGGCATGAACCTAACTTTCAATAAGCTTCAGGAGGTGTCGTCCTCGTCCCAATCCGGCGGTGCGAGCGGCACGGGTCAAGATCCGTCCAATTCGAACGTTCTCTATGAGCCGCGCCAAGTCGGCAACGACATGGGGCTTTGGATCGTGGGCGTGGGGTGGATGGCTTTGGTGCAGGAGACCCTGCCTCAGCCCGGCGAGCCGCCCAATCATCCGGATCAGACCGACTGGTGGGTTGCCGAGGGGTTGGCCCGCGCGGATTTGGGCCAGGGCCGGCGCGCGCTCGATGCCTTCAAGCGTGCGGTCTTCCTCGATCCGGCGAACGAGTCCGCGCTTCTGGGTTTGGGCGTGGCCTACGTCATCACCGGAGACGACAAGGGCGCGGAGGACACCTACCGCCGCATTCTGCGCCTTAATCCGAAGGATCGCGAGGCGCGCCAGGGTTTGAACTGGCTTTTGCGCCCGTCCGCCCTTAAGCCTTCGTCCGCGGGGGGCGTCCATGGCGGATAAGGCGCGGGACGCGATGCGGCCGTTTTTGCGCCGCGTCCATTTTGTGGGCATCGGCGGCTCCGGCATGAGCGGCATCGCCGAGGTGCTGCACAACCTGGGCTACGAGGTCACCGGCTCGGACGCCAAACGGGGCGAAGCCGTCCAGCACTTGGCCGCGGCCGGGATCAAGATCTGGCTGGGCCACGCCGCCGCGCACGTGCGCGGCGCCCAGGTCGTGGTCGCAAGCTCCGCGGTGCCTCAGGAGAATCCCGAGCT
>JAGWJU010000062.1 GCA_028865585.1 Elusimicrobiota bacterium
ACAGCCCCACCTCCTGGTGGGAGAGCGAGGCCTACGAGGTCCTCCACCGCGATCCCTTGGGTCCCCTGGTGGGCGACCGGGTCCAAATCGAGGAGCGCTTCCAGCTGGCTCCCGCAGGCGAGCACTGGGCCGATCCCGGCCTTATCGTCGAGGCGGGAATTCCCGAGCGCGCGGGCGATCCGGCCGAGGAAGAGCTGACGCCGATCGTGGAAAAGCAGTTCGGGCGCCTCCTGGTGACCCTGAACCCCAGTCTCGAATGGCAGTCCGGCTCCCACTACGCGCCGGGCACGGACTTCCGCTACGCGGCCAAGATCGAGTATCTGCTCAACTCCTATTTCGCTCCGGCGGGAGAGTTCTACGGCGAGCCGGGCGTCATCGGAAACTTCCCCGGCGCGCGGGAGCAGACCCACTTAGCCGGCCCGGCCTTCTACGGCACCTGGCGCCCGGGCGCGCGCCGAGCCATCAACTACAGCGCGGCTCTGCTCTTCGGCTTAAACGGCGCCACGCCCGTGCGCGCGCTCGTCACGCGGCTCGAATTCGAGTTCTAGAGCGGGCGGCCTAGTCTTTCGCCCCGGCGGGCGGCAGGACCTTGTAGAGCGCCACGCCGCCTTGGTCGTAGACCTTGGCGAGGCGCCAGCGCGCGCCCTTGGGAAAGCGCGGGCCGAGGTAGCGCTTGGCGAACGCGTCCACCCAGACATAGTCGACGCGGTAGGAGCAGCTCTTCTCGGCCTTGCCGGCCAAGTCCCAGTCCCGCGCCAGCATCGGCATGGGAATCCAGGCGAAGTAAATCGAGCGCAGGAACGTTCGCAACGGGACCTCGCGCAGATCCGACTCCCGGCGGCCGTAGCCCGGATAGGAGGCCGTCAGATCCCCGTAAAACTTCTCCTGGTCGGCGCCCAAGTTGAAAAGCCCCGCGCGCACGCGCCGGGCGATGGTCAGCGCCGGAACGTCCGAAACCTCCTCCAGGGCCGAGCCGAAGCCGACCTTGTCGCGCGTGTAGACCGGGATGAGCAGGCTCGCCTCGGGATTCAAGGCCAGCACCACGGAATCCTCGGGCGTGCGGCCGCGCAGCCAGGCCAAGGCCTCGGCGTCGGATTTGCGCAGGCCCTGAAACGGGAAGTGGATGGCGGCGTAGCTCACGCTTTGCAGAAAGCACGCGGCCAAACACAGGACCCCGGCCGTCTTCCAGAACGTCTTGGAGAGCCTCAGCTTCTTCTGCAGCCAAGGCAGGATCAGAAACAGCACGTAGATGTTGACGTAGTAGCGGTTCTGAAAAAACAGCACGTCCTTGCCCGTCAGAATCTGGCTGTTGACGACTAACCCCGCCGCGGCCAGGAAGGTCCCCAGCCATAAGACGGCCGCGTCTTGGACGCCCGAAAGGACGACCGCCGCGAAGCACGCGAGGTACAGCAGACCCTCCCAGTGCGGGCGGCGGGTGAAAAGCACGCAAGCCCGGTCCAGGAACTCCTGCTTGGCCGCGGAATGCCCCCACATCACGGCGACGTGCTGCGCCCAGAACGGAACGTTCAAGAGCAGGCAGACTCCCGCGGCCGTCGCCAGGTTGCGGCGATTGAGTTTTTTGTAGAACAGGGAGAGGAAGAGCAGGAAAAACATGGCCGGCATGTGCGTGAACCAGATGTCGGGATGGATTTCGGGCATGAGCCCGCCGCAAATCCCGGCCGCCACGCCCCAGCGGATATTCGCGCTCTCAGCCGCCTTGATTTCAAGCAGCGTCCCCAGAAAAAGAACGGAGTAGTCCACGCCCGGACGCGGCAGGCGCGCGACCGACTCGGTGCGCCCGGTGGAGAGCAGTGCCCAGACGTCGTGAGCCAGCGCTCCAAAGGACGGAGTCCACTGCAGCGCCGGGACGAAGTCCATGGTCAGGAGATAGCTGAAACCCACCACGAAGGCTCCGGTGAAGAACGCGAGCGCCTCGTCGCCCGAGAGCCGCAGCACGATGAAGTAGACCAGCACGAACCAGAACAGGCAGCACAAAAGACGCACCGCGACCCAGGTCCAGGTCATGTTGCCCAAGGCTTTCTGCACCAGGCCCATGAGCAGGTAGGTGAGCCCGTCGTCTAAAAGCAGGCTGCGGCTGTGGTTCTCCAGCACGTAGGGGTCGTAGGCCGGGAAATGCTCGGCCGACTCCTGCACGCGCGCGGCGTACTGCACTTCCTCCTCGGTCTGCGCGCCGTAGAGGCCCAAGAGCGAGAAGGGTCCGTTGCCGGGCCACTGGGCGGCCAATTCCGGGTAGTGCGACTGCCAGGCCGAGCGGCAGGCGGCCGAGAGGAAATAGCCCGAGCAGAAGCACAGAGCCGCGACGAGCCCCCACATCCAGACGCGCGCCGCGGACGCCGGACGTGCGCTCTTCAAGGCGGGTCTAGAGCCTCCAGCCGGGCGGCAGGTTCTTGGCTACCTCGATGGCGCCGAACTCGGAGGGCTTGCGCGAGCCCGCGGTCCTGGCCCAGGCGGCCATGCGGCGGACGCCGTCTTGGAGCGCCACGGGCTTGATGAGGTCCGCGAAATAGCGGCGCACCTTGTCGTGCGAGGCGTAGGCGTCGACGGTCTCGTTGCGGGGCGGCAGGCGCTTCATCTTAAGCTTGACGCCCATGGCCTCGGCCACCACCTTGGCCATGTCCGCGACGGCGTAGGGCTTGTCCGCGCCGATGTTGAAGACCTGGCCCCACGCCTCCGGCTTCTCGCAGGCGCGCGCGATAATGGGCGCGACCTCCGAGACGTGGCTGAAGGCCCGGGTCTGCCGGCCGTCGCCGAAAACCGTGAATGGCTCGCCGCGCATGGCCTGGTTCATGAAGATGCCGATGACGTTGCGGTAGCGGTCGCCCAGGTTCTGCCGCTCGCCGTAGACGTTGTGCGGGCGGAAAATCACGTAGGGCAGGCCGAACATCTCGCGGCTCTCGGCCAAGTCCATCTCCACGGCGAACTTGGCGATGCCGTAGGGATCCTCGGGCGTGGGCGCCATGTCCTCGGCCATGGGCACCTGGCCCTTGCCGTAGACCGCGATGGAGGAGGTGAAGACGAAGCATTTAACCGTGCCCGCGTTGACCGCGGCGTTGATCAGGTTGACGCTGCCGATGAGGTTGTTCTCGTAGTTGAAGCGCTTGATGAAGTGGCTCAGGCCCTCGGCCGCGTAGGCGGCCAGGTGGTAGACGTAGTCGAAGCGCTCCTGCTTGAAAAGCTTGTCGACCAGGCCGGCGTCCACGACGCTGCCCTGGACGAGCCGGGCGCCCTGGGGCACGTTGTCCTTGAAGCCGCCGCTCAAGTCGTCCAAGACCGTGACGCGGTGGCCCAGACGCACCAGCTCCTCGGCCACGTGCGAGCCGATGAAGCCCGCGCCGCCGGTGACCAAAGAGGACGCCATCTTACCCGCCCACCCGGCGCGCCAGGATGAGCCAGATCATGCGCAGGCCCAGGCGGAAGGCGCGGACGAAGTCGCCCGTAATCTTGGACTCGCCGATGCGCGCCTCGTAGTGGACGGGAATCTCCACCATCTTGACGCGGCGCCTAATGGCGCAAATCATCATGTCCGGCGAGAAGTGGTTGGCGCCCACGCGGAAGTCGCCCTGGATTTTATGGAGCGCGTCCCTGCGGATGAGGCGGTAGGTGCAGCCCACGTCGGTCAAAGACGGGCCGTTATAAAGGAACTCCAGCATCTTGGCCACGCTCCAGTTGCCCCATTTGAGGAAAATTCCCATGTTGGCGTCCTGGGACAAAAGCGCGCGCGAGGTGCGGCTGCCCACCACGAACTCGAAGTCCCCGGCGTAGGCCAGGAGCTTGTGCAGATCGTCCGGGCGGAAGGTGCCGTCGGGCTCGCACACGGCGATGAGATCGCCCGTGGCCGCCGCCAAACCGCCGCGGATGGCGTAGCCGTAGCCCTGGCGCGTCTCCTTGACCACCGCCGCGCCCGCGGCCTTGGCCTCGGCCTCGGTGGCGTCGGTGGAGTTGTTGTCCACCACCAGAATCTCGTCGATGAGGCCCAGGGCCTTGAAGTCGCGCACGGCCTTGGCGATGTTGGGCTCCTCGTTGTAGGCCGGGAGCACCAGGGAAATTTTTTGTCCGTTCCACATGGCGGCGGACCTAGCGCACCGCCACGATGAGGCACTGCCCGGAGCGCGGCTTCCAGGGCAGGCGCAGGTAGAGCCAGACCAGGAACGCCGGGGCGGGCAGGCGGCTGGACTTGAAGCTAAAGGGCAGGAACTTGGGGTAGACCTTCTCGACGGCGTAGCCGCAGCTGGCGATGAGATCGGCCAAGCCCAGGTGCGTCAAGGGCGTCACGTGCGTGTAGTCGTCGTAGAACTCGCGGAAGCAATCGCGGAAATTAGGCTGCATCACAACGAGGCGGCCGCCGGGCTTCAAGACCCGCGCCAGGCCCGCCAGCGTCTTGCGGATGCCGTCCTGCGGCAGGTGCTCGAACAAGTTGCTCGCCAAGGCCGCGTCGAAATGCGCGGCGGGCAGGGCGTCCAGCTCGTCGCAGCGGGTCTGGTGGAAAACCACGCCCGGCGCGGCGTGCTCCTTGGCGGGCGCCAAGTCGACCGCGTGCTTTTCCTTCGCGTTGACCTCGTTGATGAAGTCGCAGTAGCCCGCGCCCAAGTCCAGCACCGCGGCGTCGGGACGGATGGGCACCAGCTCCTCCAGCCGCCGCGCGATGAGCCGCCAGGCGCCCGAGCGGCGCGCGTCGGGGCTTAAGCGCGTGCGGAAGTAGGCCCGGGATTTTTCGTCGGAGTCCGCGGCCGAATTCACCCGCTGATTATATCAAAACCCCGGAAAGCTCCGGCGGCCCGTTGCCCGGCCGCCGCAAAATTTGGACAATACAGATCATGCATGAAATGATGAGAGCGCTTTTGCGCGACAGCGCGAACCTGATGCTTTCCGCGGGCGCCTTGGCCGGCGCGCTCGCTTTGGCCCTGATCGCGAACTCCGCCCTGTTCCACATTCTAAAGCGCCTGGCCCGCGCCAAGAACCCCGGCTGGGACGCGGCCGACGACTCCCTCATCCGCCACGGCCGCCGGCCGGCGCGCTATATTCTGGCCTTGGCGGCCCTGCTTCTGAGCGCCAACTTCATCCCCCTGCCGCCCAAAGACGTCCATGCCCTGGTGCACGTCCTGGGCCTGGCGCTCATCGCCGCGGCGGGCTGGGGCCTGGTCGCCGCGGTCGACGTCTTCTGCGACTGGACCATGTCGCGCTACAACCTAAACTCGAAAGACGATCTCACGGCCCGCAAGGTGGAGACCCAGGTGCACGTGCTGCGCCGCGTGGCCTCGGTCATCATCGTCATCGTGACCGGCTCCATCATGTTCATGACCGTCCCCGGCATCCGCGCGGTGGGCGAAAGCGTGCTGGCCTCGGCGGGCCTGGCGGGCCTGGTTCTCGGCATGGCGGCCAAGCCCACCTTGTCCAACCTCATCGCCGGCATCCAAATCGCGCTCACCCAGCCCATCCGCATCGGCGACGCGGTGTTCATCTACGACGAGTGGGGCTGGATCGAGGAAATCGGCACGACCTACGTGGTGGTGCGGGTCTGGGATCTGCGCCGCGTGGTGGTGCCGCTCTCCTACATCATCGAGAACCCCTTCCAGAACTGGACCAAGACCACCGCCAACCTGCTCGGCTACGTCTACCTCTACGTGGACTACACCGTTCCGGTCGACGAAATCCGCGCGGAGCTGACCCGGCTCTTGAAAGCCTCGGACAAGTGGCTGGGCCAAGTCAACGTGCTGCAGGTCACCAACGCCACCGACCGCACCGTGGAGCTGCGCGCGCTCATGGACGCGCCCGACTCGGGCGCCGCGTGGGATTTGCGCTGCTACGTGCGCGAGGGGCTCATCAAGTTCATCCAGGCGCGCTACCCGCAGTGCCTGCCCAAGGCGCGCGCGGAGCTCGCCGGACTTCCCATAGGCCGTTCGCTTTAGGTCTCCTGGGCCTTTCGACTCTCGCCCAAGGCCGCCGTCGCGGCTATTCTGTCATCATGACGCGCCGACTCTGGAAAAACGCCGGGCGCCTAGGGCCGCGGGACGCGGCGGACGACCAGCGCGGCCAAGCCGGCGGAGAACACGGCCAGGGCCTCGATGACCGCGAAGAGCCTGGCCACGTGCGGCAGGAGCGCTGGGGCGAGCAGCCACGTGGACAAAAACGCGCAGACGGCGCCCATATAGTAGTCGAGCGGCACGCCTAGAATCTTGGTCTTGAACCACCAGATGGGCTCGCGCAAAAAGCGCTTGGTGCCCCAGGCCGGGTTCCAGGCGAACCACTGGAAGTCCCAGTTGAAGGCCAGCAGGAAGTAGCTCGCCAGGATTTGCGCCTCCGTCGCGCGCGAGAAGCCCGCGAACAAGAGCGGCAGGTGGAATATCAGGATGAGGAAGGAAAACAGGTAGAGGTGATAGCCGGTCACGGGCTTGCCGTTGGTAAGCTTCAAGAGCCAGGGCCTCGAGTAGCGCCACGTGGGCGCGTTCTCCGCCCAGCCGCCGCCGCCCTCGATTTGAATCTCCACCTCGGCCAGGAGCCAGCACAGCGCGAACAAAAAAACGCCTTGGGCGAGAGCCCCGTGGACGGCCGCCTGATTCGGCGTCATGGCCGCTATTCTACGATTTTATTTCGGCCGCAGCGCGGCGGAACTGGTGCGCCCGCCAGGAATCGAACCTGGACTTACAGCTTCGGAGGCTGTCGTGATATCCTTTTCACTACGGGCGCGAAGAGGGTGGAACGTTCGTGAGATCTATTTTACTTAAATGCGAGGCCAGGCCGCGCCCGAGCTTGGGCTCCAAGGCCTTGGCCGCCGCCTGGATTTTGGCGAGGTCCGCCGGCGCCTGCGCGCCAGAGGCCTTGAAGGCGAAGAGCAAATCCTCGGTGGCCACGTTGCCCGTGGCGCCCGGCGCGTAGGGGCATCCCCCCAAGCCGCCTGACGAGGAATCGAAGCCCGAAATCGAGAATTCCCGCCACGCGGTCAAAGCGTTGGCCGCGGCCATGCCGTAGGTGTCGTGGAAGTG
>JAGWJU010000063.1 GCA_028865585.1 Elusimicrobiota bacterium
GGCGAACGCGCCGGGAATCGTTCTGGCCGTCCCTCTGGACGCTGCCAGCTTTTCGCTATCCTGCCGCGGCCCTGGCCGCGTGCTTTGCCGCGCTGCTCGTCGTTTACGCGGTCGGACGGAGGGACCGCGGCCCCAGCATTTCCCTCAACGCGATGCTCGTCGCGCACGAGGAGTACGCCCTAAGCCGTCCCCTGGCTCCCGCGGACATCATCTATTCGCGCTTGCCGGAACAGATTGAGTCGTCCGGAGAAAATCCCCATGATTTGTAAGTTCCGGGGTGCCGGAGCCGCTGCACTTGCCGCGGCTGCCGCCCTCCTCCCCCTTCTGCCGGCTTCAGGCGCCGCGGCACGGCTCAAACGCCCGGATGCCGTTGAAGCCCTGCGCCAAAGCCTCGAGGGCCCCGCCGTCTCGTATCAAGGCGAAGTTAAGATCGTGAACCATTCCCGTCAAACTCGGGAACGCTCTTCCCTGGTCATGGACGTTTTTTGGGCCGGCCCTTCGCGTTATCGCCGGGAAATCAGGGATACGTCCGAGAGCCTCGGACAGGTCATCGTCGCCGACGGCAAAAACGAGTGGATTTACAGCCCGAACGATAAAAAGGCCTGGGAAGGGCCCCTTCCCGAAGGCTCGCGGAGCGAAATCGAATCCGAAGTTCGGCTCATTTCAGCCAATTATGACATCAAACTTTCCCCCGGGCGGCGGATCGCCGGACGGCCCACATGGCTTCTCGAATTCAAATCGCGCGCCACCGGAGCGCTGGTCCGGCGGCTCTGGCTCGATCGACAGTATTGGCTGAGCCTGGAAAGCGAACTTTTCCGGCCCAACCGCAAAATTGGATCGGCCATGCGCTTTACGAGCGTCTCATTCGGCCCCAAGCTCGCCGCGGATCTTTTTACGTTCAAACCGCACGCGGAATGGAAAATCATTTCGCGGCTCAGCCCCGAAAGCATCGCCGGCAAGGGCGCGGGCCGCATTCTGCCCGCCTGGCTTCCCTCCGGATACGTCTTCGAGGGGGAAGACGCCCTGCGCGGCGGACAAAATCCCGTTTGGCATGACCGATTCTCGGACGGAATCAACATTCTTTCCTTTTTCCAATGCTCCGACGACGTCCGCCTCGATTTCGGCTCGACCGGAGCGCAACCAGTGTCGATGGCCTCGACGCACGCCAAGCTGGCGCAGACCCAGGATGGCCTTGTGCTTAGCTGGAGTCGGGGCGGACGGCGCTTCGTTCTCATCGGCCCGCTTGATTTGGAGGCTCTTGAGCGGATAGCGGAGTCCGTGCCGTGAAGTCCGCCGCGAAATTTTCCGGCTACGATTGCTCTGGATTTCCATATCGCGCGATGGAGCGCGATCTCATGGCCGTCATGCTTAGAGAGCGCTGGCTTAAAAAGCGCCCGCAGCCGCCCGTTCTGGATTGTCCGTGGCGCGTCGTCCAGCGCATTCCAAGCTCGATCTGCGAAAGCCGGAAGGAGCACTTCCTGGCCTTTTACCTTGACGCCCGCAACCACCTCGTCCGAGAGGAGACAGTGTCCATCGGCACCCTTTCGGCGAGCCTGGTGCACCCGCGGGAGGTGTTCTCCCCTGCCATCGCGCACGCGGCGGCCGCGCTCATCGTCGCCCACAATCATCCCTCCGGCGATTGCACCCCCTCGCCGGAAGATAAGGACGTGACCCGCCGACTCCAGGAATCGGGCGCGCTTCTGGGCATTCCTCTCCTGGATCACTTAATCGTCGCCGCAGGCGGGGATTTCTGCAGTTTCCGCGAGCGCGGGCTGCTCAAGGAGGCCGGCAAATGAAAAAAAAGACTCTCCTCTCCCTTGCCGGCGTCCTTTTCCTCTCGGCGTGCACCTCGTCGCATTATTATCGCGGGCGCCTTTACGAGGAGAGGGGTGAAGTCCTGCGCGCCGCGGGGCAATACGAAGAGTACATTGCCGGCGCACCCCGCGGCTCCCACGCGGAGCAGACCCGCGTGCGCCTCGGCAATATTTACGCGTCGCTGAATCGCTGCGAGGAGGCCCGGGCTCGGTATGAGGCGGCTTTGCGCGGCAAGCCGTTGAATCAGCCATGGCTTTCGGAAGCCCGGATCGGGCTTATGAATTGTCCCGACTATTTCCCGCTGGGAAGCGACCGCCGTTGGGTCTACGGAGACAGCGCGACTTTGGGGCGCGACATGACTCTTAACTGGAAGGTCGAATCCTCCAGCTTCGGCGCCGCCGCGCAAATCCAGAGCGCGCTCTACGCCGGCAAAAGCCTCATCAAGAAAGAGCTGCTGCGCTACGTAAAGAAGGATTGGGCCGTATGGGAACAAGACGGCTCCTCAACAATCGCAGTTCTAAGATACCCGTTCGTTCCCGGCAGGCAGTGGCGCGTCAAACTGCCTTCAGGACTATATGTATACCGCGTCGAGTCCAACGACGCCCGCGTCAAGACGGCCGCCGGTATTTTCCAAAACTGCCTCAAAGTCCGGGAGACGAATGAAAAGCTTCCCGGATCCTGGGAGTACGTCTATTACGCCCCCTCCGTCGGCCGCGTCAAGACGACCATCGGCGGCCCCGGTTACGAGAATCCCAATACGGAGCTCATCCGCTATGAAGCCAAAAGCTCCCCAATTCCCTAATTTCCTATAATTGCCTAATGGGAGCCAGGACTTGGAATTTGCCGCGCCCTCTTTCCCATTCTTCCATTTCCCTTTACGCCGAGTGCCCCCAGAAATACAAGTTCCGCTACATTGATCGCATTCCTGAAAAGCCCAAGCATTACTTCTCGTTCGGCTCGAGCGTGCATTCGGCTCTGGAATATTTCTACGGCGCCAAGTCGCTCCCCCCTCCTAGTCTAGACGAGGTTTTAGCCTACTACAAGGAGCACTGGATTTCCGCCGGCTACAAAAACCAGGCCCAGGAAGAACAGTACCGTGAAGACGGCGAGGAGATATTGACCCTCTTCTACCGCAAGCACGCCCCGGAGTACCACATTCCGCTGTTCGTCGAGTATCAGTTCAACATGGAAATCAACGGCGTGCCGGTCACCGGCAAGGTCGACCGCGTGGACCAGATGCCCGATGGACGCTTTTCCGTCATCGATTACAAAACCGGCAAGGCGTTGGCCAAGGGCCGGGCGGGAACGGACGAGCAGCTGACCATGTACCAACTGGCCTGCGAAAAACTTTTGGGAGCCGAAGTCTGCCGCCTGTCCTTCTATCACCTCCCCAGCCTTACAGAGCAGGTTGCCGAACGCCGAAGCTCCGCCCTGGTCCACGCCCTTGAGAAAAAAATCGTCTCGACCGCGGAAGCCATTTCCAGCCAGGAATTCTCCCCGACCCCGGAAGAAAAAAAATGCTTTTGGTGCGACTACAAGCCGCTTTGCCCGGTCTACAAGCCTCAAAATACGCCGCCTCCGGCCGCCTTCGCCACCGAAGAAGACGTCTCCGCCCTTATCGACCGCTACGGCGATCTGCGCGCCCAGAGCAAGGCTCTGGAGGAAGAAGCGAACTTCCTTAAGGATGAAATTATCGCCCTGTTCGAAAAGAAGGGCTACGTCCGGGCCTTCGGGCAAAAATACGAAGCCATCCGAACCGCAGGAGAGCGCTGGAAATTCCCGGACAAGAAAAAATTTCTGGAACTCTTAAGAGAGCACGGTCTTTACGATCGCGTCCTGGCTCCTTCGGCGCCGAAAGTCCGGGATCTCCTTGAAGACCAAGACATCGAGTCCGCGCTCAGGGAAAAGCTCTCGGCGCTCGCTGAGAAAGTCGAGACCTCCGAACTGAGAGTCGAGCCCCTATGAAGCCGGTCATTCTCGCCCTCGATCAGGGGAGCTCCAGCTCCCGCGCCTTGGCCTTCGATGGGGCCGGCCGCGTCGCGGCGCGCGCCCAGTTTCCTCTTAAGACCGCGCGCCCCAAGCCGGGATGGGTCGAGCACGACGCCCTGGAGCTCGCCGAGACCCAGGAGCGCGCGCTCGATAAAGTGCTCTCGCTTCTCCCTCCTTCCAGGGAAATCGCGGGACTGGCGCTGGCCTGCCAGCGCTCGACCATCGTTTTATGGGATTCAAGGACGGGCAAGCCCGCCGCCCCGGCTTTGAGCTGGCAGGACGGCCGCGCCGCCGATGACGTTTCCCCTCTGCGGAAAAATGCTGAATTCTGGCGTTGGAAAACGGGGCTCTATCCCACCCCCTACTACTCGGCCCCGAAGCTCCGCTGGCTTTTACGGAGAAACTCCCGTGTTCGAGCGCTGGCGAAATCCGGCCATCTTTTGGCGGGCCCCGTGGGCTCCTTCATTTTATGGCGCCTGAGCGGCGGAGCCATTTTCGCGGCGGATCCGACGCTGGCGCAGCGCACGCTCCTGATGAACATCTCGTCCCTTTCTTGGGACGCGGATCTTCTTGACGCTTTCGAAATTCCCAGGAAAATATTGCCCGACATCCTTCCCAGCGCGGGACTTTGGGGGCTCATCCACCGCCGTGGGCGCGAGATCCCGGTCCTCTCGTGCCTGGGCGATCAGCAAGCCGCGGTCGCGGGGCTGGGGGGAGGACGTCCCGGCGCCTGGATTGCCAACTACGGAACGGGAGCCTTTCTCCTCCGTAATTCGGGAAACAAGCCTCAGCTCATTCCCGGCCTCTTGGCGTCCATCGGCTGGACTCTGGCGGGCCGCGAGACCTTTTATTTTGAGGAAGGCACCGTCAACGCGGCCGGAGCCGCGCTGGATTGGCTGTCCAGCTTCGGACTCCTTAGAGACCGAGCGGATATCGATCGGATGTGCAACGGGTCGAAGAGCGACGTTCTTGCCTTGCCCGCCATGGGCGGCCTTGGCGCGCCTCGTTGGGAGCCGCGCGCCAGAGCGGCGTTCGTCGGGCTCGATGCGCAAACCACGCCGTCGGATCTGGTCCGGGCCTGCGTCGAGGGCATCGCTTTCCTTATTTCGGACATCGCGGAAGTCATGGTTAAGGCCGGCCCTAAAGCCCCAGCCATCAGGGCCTCAGGGGGCGTTTCGCGCTCGAATTATCTAATGCAGTTCCAAGCGGATATCCTGCAGACGCCCGTTCAACGGCTCTCGCAGCCGGATGCCACGGCCTTAGGCGCGGCTTCTTTGGCTCTGGGGCGGCATGACGAGCGCTGGAGCCGGCGGCTGCAGAACGCCCCCGTCGAAAAGACCTTTTTCCCCCGGTGGCCCGCCTCCAAGGCGCGATCCGTCCGCGCGCGATGGCAAAGTTTTTTAAGCCACCAATTAGCGCTCAGCCGGACGTTTCAGTTCAGCGAATCTGCAGAACTTCGGAAACGTCCCTAACGCTGGCAATCTCCGCGTCCGCCGCGGAAAAATCCTGATCCTCGTTGGCGCCGTTGCGCAGAGCCAAGCAGAAAAGCCCCGCGCTCTTGGCGGCCAGCACGCCCACCCGCGAGTCCTCCACGGCCGCGCAGGAGTCGGGCTCGAAGCCCAGGCGCGAACATGCGGCAAGATAGCTGTCCGGCAGCGGTTTGGTGCGCCCCCCCACGTCATCGGCGCTGACCACGGCGTCAAACCAGCCGGCCAGCTCAAATCGCTCAAGAACCATGGAAATCCAATCGCGCGGCGAGGAAGATGCGATGCCCAAAGGCCGGCCGCTTTTCTTCACGTTTTCGAAGGTCTGAAGAAGCCCCTCGGCCAAGGTCACCCGGTTTTTATAAATCGCTTCGGCCAGCCGGCCGCAGTCTCGCAGGAAGGACTCCCGGCTTTCGGTCAAGCCATACGCTTCATTTAGAAAATCATACAGAGCGGCGGGGCTAAGGCCGGTGACGCGTTGATAATCTTCAGGCCGCCATTTCGGCACGCGATGAAGCAGAAACTCCTTCTCTGCCAGTTTCCACTGCAGTTCGCTGTCCACCATCACGCCGTCCATATCGAAAACGACCGCGCAAATTCGCGGCGCGCTTTTGCGCGGCTTGGGGGCGGCCTGGTTCGGCATCAGGCCGAGGCTGCGGGTTCGAGCTGCTGAAACTTATAGAGCATGGAATAGAGGCCTCCCTTGGCAACCAATTCCGCGTGCGGGCCTTGCTCCTTGAGCTCCCCGTAATGAAGAACGGCGATTCGGTGGGCCTTCTGCAGCGCGAAAAGCCGGTGGGCGATGATGATGACCGTGCGGCCGGGGAAAAGCCGCTCCAACGCCTCCTGCACGCCCTTTTCACTGGCCACGTCCAGATTCGACGTCGCCTCGTCCAAGAGCATGATGGGCGGATTTTTGAGCACCGCCCGGGCAATGGCCAAGCGCTGGCGCTGGCCTCCCGAAAGCTGCATGCCCCGATCTCCCAGAGGAGTCTGGAGCTTTTGCGGCATCTGCTCGACAAAGGCGCGCGCATCGGCGACTTCCAATGCCTTCCAGATTTCCGCTTCCGTAGCGCCCTTGCGGCCGACGCTCGCGTTGCCCGCGACCGTGTCGTTGAACAGGATAGTCTCCTGGGCGACCAGGCCCACATGATCGCGCAGGGATGGAAGGGAGTAGTCGCGCAAATCGACGCCGTCGATGAGAATGCGGCCTTCCTGCGGATCAAAAAGCCTCAGAAGAAGGTGCGCGAGCGTCGTTTTCCCAGACCCGCTGGCGCCGGCCACGCCCAAGACCTCGCCCGACGGAACTTTCAAATTCAGATCCTTGACGGCCCACTCGTCCCTCGTCGGATAACGGAAGGAAACGCCTTGGAATTCAATGCCGCGAGAGATGCTTCGGAACAAAACAGGATGAGCTTTTTCCTGCACGGAGGTCTGCGCGTCCATGACCGCGAAGACGCGGTCGGCCGAGGCGAGCGTCAATTGCACCGTCGAATTCAGCTTGGCGAGGTTCTTAAGCGGCGCGTAGGCCGCCGAAAAGCAGCCGATAAAGACAAAGAAGGCGCCGGGCGTCATTTTCCCCTGGAAAATCTGCTGCCAGGCCAAGTAGAAAACGACCGCCATGACGATGGA
>JAGWJU010000064.1 GCA_028865585.1 Elusimicrobiota bacterium
GAATGCCGTAGTCCAGGAAGCCCTTGAACTTGGAGAGCTGCGTCAGGGCCGCGGCGTTGCCCACCGCGAAGCCGATGCGCCAGCCGGCCATGGAATAGGTCTTCGAAAAAGAGTGGAACTCGACCGCGCGCGCCTTGGCGCCGGGCAGCCGCAGAATGGAGGGCGCCTCGTAGCCGTCGAAGGTCAGCTCCGAGTAGGCGTTGTCGTAGGCGATGAGGCAGCCGTAGCGCTTGGAGAAGGCCAGAGCCTCCTTCAAAAAGCCCGTTCCCTCGATGACCGCGCCCGTAGGGTTGTTGGGATAGTTCAAAATAAGGACCTTGGAGGCGCGCGCCTTGGCCGCAGGCACGCGGGATAAATCGGGCAGGAACTTGTTCTCCTCCCTCAGCGGCATGAGGTGGACCTTGCCTCCGGCCAGAATGGGGCCGTTGTAGTGCACCGGATAGCACGGATTGGGCACCAGCACGCCTTGTCCCGGATCCAAAAGCGCCATTAGAAGATGCGCGATGCCCTCCTTGGAGCCGATAAGCGGCACGACTTCCTTGTCCGCGTCGAGCTTGACGCCGAATCGGCGGCCGTACCACGCGGCCACGGCCCGGCGCAGTTCGGGCAGGCCCGAGGACGGCGGATAGCGGTGGGTCCAGGGCTCCAAAGCGGAGCTGCGCAGAGCGTCCACCACGTGGCGCGGGCTGGGCAAATCGGGGCTGCCTTGGCCCAAATCGATGACCGGCAGGCCCGCGGCCTCGGCCTGGCGCCTCAGGGCCGCGAGCTTGACGAAGAGATACGGAGGAAGTCCGGAAAGCTTTTTTGAGGGGGTGGGATTCATATCGGAATGATTATAGCACTCTGGGGATTATCTATAATTTAAAATGATGAAACGGACCGGTTGCGGCCTCCTCGCCCTCTTGGTGTGCCTCTGCGCCCCCGGCCTCGCCCGCGCCAAGGCCAAGAAACACGAATCCACGGCCACGGCCCTGGTCGAGCTCTTCCTTAAGACTCCGGTCGATCAGCTGCCGGCCGAAGAGGTCGACGATTTTTTGGCCGTCGATGCGCAGAAGCTGCCCGAACGCCTGCGCGGCCCTTGCGAGGCAAAGAAGGCCCAGCTACGGGCCTTGCGCAAGGTCTACGAGCTTGAAAACGGCGGGGGCCCGCGGTCCGGCGCGTCCGCGCCGAAGGGCTGCAGCACTCCTCTTGAGGGCGGCGCGGCCCTGGTCCAATATTTGGGGAAAGCCGGCTTCGCGCTCATCACCCGGCAGGAGAAGGACTGGCTCGCCGCCAACACCCATTGCACCCGGAAACAGATGATGTGCGGGTTCAGCCTGACCGTCGTGCAGCGCAAGGCCAAGAAAAAGCGAAAACCCAAAACCTGGTACCTGCTCCACATCAAGGATCCGCTCTACATGCTGGTCGGCATGAAGCGCCAGGGCCAGGTGCCGCAGGGAAGCGGCTCCTTCGGCGAAAGCTCCTTCCCCACCTGCCGGTGAAGCCGCCACGCCTAAAAGCCGCGGCAATCATCACCTTCGCCCTATGCGCCGCCTGCTCTTGGCCGGCCTCCGCCCATTCCAAGCCGTCGCGCAAAAATGCAGCTTTGGTCGAAAAATTTCTACAGACTCCGGTGCCTCAGCTTCCCCCGGAAGAAATAGAGCCGTTCATTACAATCAATCCCGATACGCTACCCAAAAGACTTCGGGCTCCCTACCTGGCCAAGAGGATTGAACTTGAGACACTGCGTCGCGCCTACGAGGCGAAAACCGTCGGTCAGCATGGAAAGCCCCGATCTGGCGCCGCTTGCGGCGACGTCATTCCCGGGGGAGCCGCGTTAGCGCGTCAGATGAGCAAAAATCTATTTAAAATCAGCCCACTTGAAGAAGCTTGGCTCATGCGCGGCACGCGCTGCACGCAGCGCGAGCTCATGTGCGACTTTACTTTGACTGTCGTTTACCGTAAAAAAAGGAGAAAGACTCCTTCAGCACAGTGGTACTTCCTGAATCCGGAAGACCCTCTGGTCATTTTTGTCAGCGAGAAGCGCTCCGGGCAGCCCGCGCCTTTCAGGGGATTCTTCGGAGAGAGCGTCTTCCCCACCTGCCGGTAGGGCCGCGCCGAGGCGGCCCGGCGGCGTGTTGCGCGCGGCTCCGCAAAGACGTAAAATAACGGCCAAGGAGTTCCCCATGAAAAGGAAGGATCTCGTTAAGCACCTCACCGATAACGGATGCGTCCTGGTGCGGGAAGGCGGCAAATACTCCGTGTTCCAGAATCCCGCCACGCAGAAGGAAACCCCGGTCACGCGACATCCAGAGATGGAAAACTACGCCGCGCGCAAAATCTGCAAGCAACTGGGGATTCCGCCCATCGGCTGAAGAGCCGGGGCCCGTGCCGCCATGCGCATCGCCGTCGGGCTGGTTCTAAGCTTCATCATCGGATTTTCCTGCCGCTGGTTTGAGTTGCCCGCGCCGAGTCCGCCAGAAATCTTCGGAGTCCTTCTTGTCGTCGCGATGACCCTGGGTTACGTGGCGGCGGGCTCCTTCATCCATAAAAAACCCGCGCCTCAAGCGCCGCCCCAGGCCGTCTCCGCCGCGCAGGCGCCTTCCGCCAAGTAGCGCACGCTTAGCGCCGCAAAGACACCACGGGGCAGTACGTGCCCAAGAAAGTCCGCGTCCACCAGTCGCCCGTTGCGCGTTTTTGCGCCAGCGTCGTGAAATGATAATCGTAGACCACGGCGCGCAGGTACTTGGGCGGCCCGGCGGGGAAAGGGTTGCCCGCCATCAAGGACTCCACGGGCTTCGAGCCCTGCAGGATCCTGGCCATGAAGTTGAGCAGCCAGGGATTGTCGCGGCAGTCGCTCAGGGCCGCGAACCACATCTGCCAGTCCAGCCGCGGCTGGTAGGGCTCGACGAAGCGCGGACGGCGGTCCAAGGCGTCCGGCTTCCAGCGGAAAGGATACTCCATCCAGTCCCGGCCGTCCTGACTGCCTTGAATGGCGATCTCATGCCGGCTGGTGGTCATGACCGCGAAGAGGCCGTAGGAGTTGACCAGATGCCACGGATCGAGCGCCCCGTAGAGCTCGTCCGCGGGAGCCGGCAGGGGCAGGCGTCCCAGGAAATCTCCCGCGATCTGCGCCGCGCCGAAGCCCAAAGCCAGCGCGGCCAGGACCGCGGCCATCGCCCGGCGTAGACGCCAGGCCGGACGCTCCTCCTTGGGGCCGCCGGCCAGCGCCCGCGGCCAAAAACGCTCCAAAAACGCGTCGTCTAGCAGGAACAGGCACAAAGAGACGGTCAGCAGGTTAAAAAAGCAGTAGTTGCCGGTCAAGGCGATGAGCGTCTGCAGAAAAACCACGCCCGCGAAGGCCAACAGGCGCGGGCGGCGCGGCAGGAAAAAGAGAAAGGGAAGAACGAGCTCGATGCCGAAGACCGAGGCGGCTGAAAATTTCTGGAACGCTTCCGGCAAATGCGCGGCGTAATAGCCCACCCAGGTGGGCAGAGGCTGGGTCCAGTAGTGGTAGTCAAGCGCGGTCAAGTTTCTCCAGCTGGGATCGCCGCTCAAAAGCTTGACGCAGCCCGACTCGAACAGCAGGCGGAACAAAAGCCAGCGGTAGAGCCATACCATCACGCCGGGCGTCTTGGTCTCCCGCGCAAAGCCCGGGCGCAGCTTCCACGGCGCCAAAAAAATAGCCAAAAATCCCGCCTCCAGCAGCAGGATGTCCCATTGGAAGCTCATGAAATTGCGTCCGACGTTGACGATGGAAAGGTAGAGCGCCCAGAGAACAAGGCAGACGGGGCCGGGCGCCACATCGAGAACCAAGAGCGCACCCAGGGCCGCGCCGGCCAGCGCCGCGCCGCGCAGAGCCGAGTCGCTCGCGCCCAGCCAGAACAAGGTCGGCACCAGGTGATAAGCCGCCGCGCCCAAATGTTCCTTTAAGGCGGACAAAAACTGCGCGGCGGGCAGGATGCCGTCATGGCCCAGCAGGCCGTCCGACTGAAGATAGTAGGACCCGAAGGCGAAAAAATAAACAAAGCCCAACAGGCGCAGAAAAAGCCAGCGAACCTTATAATAGGACGGCGGCTCGGGGCGCTCGCCCCACAAGAGATGGGTCAGGCGGGAAAACAGCGGGCGCCGGCGCGCGACCAAGGAGTAAAAGGCCTCGCTCGCGCGGGCCGCGCCCGGAACGCGGCGGTAGGCCCACAGCGGCCAGCGCTTCCCGGCCGAGGCGAGCAGCCGGAAGACCGCCTCGGCGCCAGCGTAAGACTTGCCGCCGGGCTCGATGAGGTGCACCGCGCCCGCGAAGCGTTCCTCGGGAATTTGCGGAAAGCGCGCGGCTGCGGACTGATACGGCGCGTACTCGACCGCGTCGCCGGTCAGGGCCTTCCAGCGCCAGACCCAGCGCCGGCAAAAGCCGCAGTCGCCGTCGAAAACCAGCACCGGCCTCTTCATCGGGCATATGTTAGGTTATAATGGAGTCGTGATGCGAAAAATTTCGGCCATGGCGGCCGCGCTGGCCCTGCCCGCCATGGGCATCCATCCGGCGGCGAGCGCCGGGACGCTCTTGGCTCCGCATATCGTGATTTCCCGCGCTGAGGCGCTCTCGGCCGGAAAAAAGATATGGCAAAACGAGTGCGGCGGCACCATCTCCGGCCTCACTCACTGGAACGAAGGCGAGAACTTCGCGTCCCTGGGCATCGGCCACTTCATCTGGTACCCGGCGGGCGAGCGCGGGCCCTTTGTGGAGAGCTTCCCCGAAGTGCTGGCCTTTCTGCGCGGCAAGGGCGCGACAGTCCCCCAGTGGCTCCTGGCCGCCAAGCACTGCCCCTGGCGCGACCGCTCCGAGTTCATCCGAAACGACGATTCGCCGCGCATGAAGAGCCTGCGCGGGCTCTTGGCCGGCACCGTGGACCTGCAGGCTCTCTTCATGGCCGAACGCCTGGAAAAGGCCCTGCCGCTCATGATCAAAAGCCTGCCGCCCGAGGACCGCGCGCGCGTGCTGGATCAATTCGAACGCGTGGCGCAAAGCCCCGGCGGGATTTACCCCTTGATGGACTACGTCAACTTCAAGGGCGAAGGCACGGCTTTAACCGAGCGCTACAAGGGCCAGGGCTGGGGGCTGCTGCAGGTCCTGCAGAACATGACGGGATCAAACCCCGGCCCCGAAGCCTTGAAGGAGTTTTCCCGCGCGGCGCTCTTCGTCTTGAAGCGCCGCGTGCGCAACTCCCCCCACCCCAAGCACGACGCGGCCTGGCTGCCGGTCTGGCGGAGGCGCGTCCGCAGCTACGCGCCCTAGTTTCACGCGGGCGCCGGAACGGGACAGGCTAATTGGAACTGTCGCCCGGCAGCAAGTGCTGCGGGACGTTCTGGAAGGAGACCGGCTTGCCGCCGTCGAAATTGATGATCCAGGCGCGATCAAAGACGTCGTCGGGCCAGGTCTCTGGCGCCGAGGTGAGGCCGAACGCCTTGGCGATGGCGGGAATCAAGTGATGCTCCCAGGCGATGAGCACCATCTTGCCCGCGCCCGCGGGATCTTTCATCACGGCCTGGGCCAAGCCCTCGACGTCCTCTTTGCCGACGGACGTATTGACTTGCAGGCCCAAGCTTTGGGCCAGAGGCTCAACGGTCTCCAAAGGCCTCACGTCATGACCGTCCGCCTTGGGCGTCATGGCGTAGACGGCCGCGGGCGGGCCGTAGCGCGTGACCGCAGGATTATGTTCGAAAAATCCGACCAAGGCCTGGGCGCGCTCTTCTCCGCGCGGGCTCAAATCGTTGCCTTCCGCGGGTTTTTCCGCATGGCGGATGATGATGACCTGCGCCGGCCAGGCGGCGTCACCCGAAACAGCGGCCGCGGGCGGCAAGGAGGAAATTCCCTGCCCCTGCGCGGAGGCCTCGGCCGCGACGCCCAACTGCGCGGCCATGTCCATCCATGATAGGCCCATCGCCGGAATGGCCGCACCGGCCTCCGGGGCGGCGTCGGCGTCCGCGGAGGCGTCAAAGGCCCGAGCGCGCGGGACGGCCAACGCCAAGAGCGCCGCGGCCACGCCGGTCCAAATAAAAAACGCGGTCGATGGGCGGCGGGAAGCGGTCATGGGGAGAGTGTAGCCCGAAACCGGACGGGACGCGCGGGCCCAAAGTCCCAGCGGCAACCGGGCAAAAGGCCCGGCGCAAAGCGGGACTCGGGGCACCCGGGGTTGAACCGGGAACCTCCTGCTCCCAAAGCAGGCGCTCTGCCAATTGAGCTATGCCCCGAACGGGCTTATTTTACAAACAATTCGCCGTCGGAGGCCGGGGGCTAGACGTCCAACTCCGGCGCGCGCAGGAACAAGACGCGAAATTGCGGCTTTTCGCCCAGAGTCTTCTCGACCGCCGCGGCGTAGGCTTGGCCTTGGACGGCGTATTTCTCCCTCCGCGCGGCCGCGTCCTTGGCCGAGACCTTCTCGCTCTTGTAATCGGCCACTATCAAGCGCCCATCCTCGCGGTAGAGCACGTCGATGACGCCGCGCAGGACGGCGCCCTCCTGCTCGTAGACGAAGGGAATTTCGCGGCCTAAAATCTCGGCTTTCGAAATGCGCAAGCCAGAGGTCGAGCGCAAGAAAACGCTTAGGATACCTGCCGCTTCGCGCGCTGCGGAAGCCCAGCTTTCGTTCGGCTCCGCGCCGGCCATCTCTTGCGCGGCGCGTCCGGCCGCGCGCGCGACGTCCTCATCCTTGAACCGGGCGCCCGCGGAAAAATCCCAGGACTCCAGCACGCGGTGGCACACGCGCCCTACCAGAGCCCCGCCCGCGGCGGCGCTCGCCGCGGGACCATCTTCAGAATATCCGGGCTCCTCGTCTTCAGCCGCAGCCGCGCGGCCGCGCTTGTCGGCCTCGCCCAAGCTCCGCGTGGGCGAAAGCGTCCACGATTCCTGGGCAGAGCACGCGGCCTGG
>JAGWJU010000065.1 GCA_028865585.1 Elusimicrobiota bacterium
TATCTGGCGCGCGCGAGTGGAATCCGGATTTGGCTTTGTCCGCGCACGTAAACGTGCCGCAGTTGGCGGCGTCGCAAATCCCGTTTCTGCCGGCGAGCGTTCCGGCGAGCCTCGTTTTCCCGCGGGCGGTGTTGGACTTAAAGGCCGCCGTGTCCGGAGCGCAGGCCAAGATTTCAACGCTCAACGTGAAGACGGATTACGGGGTCGTCTCGGCCGCGGGAACCGTGGGAAATATCTGGCGCGCGCCCGCTCCGAATTTGAGCGTGTCCGCGAAGTTGGACATCCCCAAACTGCGCGCGGACGAGCTGCCGTTTTTGGACGCGCCCGCGGGCTTCGTTCTGCCCGCGTCCAAGTGGGACGCGTCCGTGCGCGCGGACTTGAGCCGAATCGACATTCATTCCCTGCGCGCCGTGGTGGGGGACAACGATTTGCAGGTCTCGGGCTCCGTTTCCAATTGGAATAAGGCCGACCGCTCGGTCAAGGCCATGCTCACCTGCCGCCGCTTCGTGCTGGGCGAAATCACGCCGCTGGTCCCGACGCTCGCGCCGCTGCATCTGGCGGGCAGCGGATTTTTCGTCCTGGCCGCGCGCGGGCCGCTCTTGAAGCCCTTTTTGGCCGGCAAGATGAAGTTCGAGGGCCTGGGCGGCGACGTCGCGGGCTTGAAGTTCGCGGGCTTCGGCGGCGTCGCCACCTTCGACGCCCGGCGCATCGACGTTCCGAATCTGGACGGCAGCTTCGGCAGCGGAGAGCTTCAGGCGAACCTGACGGTGGAGAACTACGCGACGCAGCATCCCGCCGTCGACGTCCAGGCCGAACTCAACACCCTTGATTTGGGGCAATTGCAGGCGGCGCTGGCATCCGCCTCGGCGTCCGCGCCGCGCGCCGCGCCGGCCGCGGTTCCGGCGAAGGCGGCGCCCCGCTCGTCTTTCTTCGCCGACGCCAAAGGGCAGATGACCATCGGCCATCTCATCCACCCGAACATCAAGGCCGACGACGTGCGGCTCTATTGGGACCTGACCGGCATCGGCTCCGACTTGGCGAAGCTCAACGGCTGGGCGCGCCTCAAAGTCTCGGGCGGCCGCTTCGACGGGCTCGGGGACGCGGCGGAAAAATCGAAAGTGGTCAAGGTGCTGACCTTCCCGTTTTTGATCTTCCAGAAAATCGGGAGCCTGGGCGGCATCCGGCTCTTCCCGAACTTCGACCACATCGCCTTCTCGGGCCTTAACGGGGACTACGCTTTCAACAACGGCGTGATGACCGTCAAGGACAGCCGGTTCTCAAGCGAGGTGGCCGACTTGGACGCCCATGGGACCATCGATTTGGCCGCGCAGAAGCTCGATCTCTCCATGAACACGCAGTTGGCGAACCTGGCGCCTTTCCCCATTGAGGTCTCCGGAACCTTCGACAAGCCGAAGATTCGCGCGCGGCTGGACCAGCTCCTGATGCAGCCCGCCAAGCAGATTATCCAGGGCCTTTTCGGCCGCTGAGCCGCGCCGTCCTTACTGCCCGGCCAGATAATCCGAAACGGCCTGCTTGATCTGCTGGGCGCAGGCCTGCGAGAGCGAATCGAGGCTGCGCGTGACGGCGGTCTCGTAGTTCTGGGAATCCTCGCGGGCCGACGGGCGGATGGCCGCGATGGTCTTGGAGTTGGACGCGTCTTCCACGCGGATGTCCGCCGAGCTGCGCGCGCGCTTCCAGGGGCTGCCGTCGCCCAGGTTTTCGCGCGAGGTGAAGACCGAACCCGTGACCGAGATGTCCAGGCCCTTTTGCGACGGGTCTCCCTGCCGGGCCTGGATGCCCAAATCGTTCAAGCCGCGGATGACGCCGTTGGCGACTTCGTCCGCTCCGTCGCCGTCAAGATGAATGACCACGTTGAGCGCGGCCAGGGCGCTTTGCGCGTCGCTTTGGGCCGCCGCGGCGTCGACGGGCGCGGGCGCGCCTTCGCCGCTTTGCCCGACCACGCGGAGCTCGGCGGAGAGCTCGCGGCGCTTGGCCAGGTCCGTGACGATGCCCATCGCGTCCTTGGCCCGGGCCAGCTTGTTCGCCGATTGCTTCAAGTCGGATTCTTGATGCTCGATTTGGGAGTCCAAATCGCCGATCTGCTCGGACAAGGACGCGGAGGCCTTTTGCCGATCCAGAATCGCCAGGGCGTAATATTGTCCGCTTTGGGGGTCCTGCCAGTCCTGGGCGATGCGCGAGTCCTCCAGGACCTTGTGGGAGGCCGTGCGGACGTTCTGGAAGGCCGAGGTCAGCAGCGAGGATGTTCCGCCGTTGCCTCCGCTCCGATCCGTCTCCGTCTGCGAGGCGCTCTCCTGGACGTTGACCTGGGCGGAGAAGATTTTCGCGATCTCGCCGCGGGCGAAATCCTCGGCCGAGGCGCGGCTGTATCCGATGCCGACTCCGGCCAGATACCGGGCGCCGGGGTACTGGGCGCTCCAGTTTTCGATCCAGTCGGGCCGCGCGGCGGTCGAGGCTTTGCGGCCGGCCAAAAAGGCGCAGCCGCCGAGGGCGGAGAGCGCCAGGAGAGTTGCGAAGCACGACGCGATTTTTTTGTTCATGTTAGAGGGCCGTCCTGAATGCAAGATAGGTGCGTTTGCCCGGCTTGATGACGACGTCCTTGAAAACGTGGGACATCACGACGCCGCCCGCGGCGTCGCGGAACTGCACGGTGACGTCGTGCGCGCCCGCGGGCAATTCCTCGCGGGCGATGCGGATTTGGGACGGCAGGGTCGTCCAGCAGCGCGTGTCGGCGGCCTCCGTGCCCGCGGCCAGCCCGAAGGCCGCGCCGCGGCTGAGCATGCGGCAGGACAAATCCTGCAGGTTCCCGGTCCCGAATTTCTTGTCGCAGTAGTCCGCCGCGGCGTCCGACGCCGTCTTGGCCAGGATGAACTTGACCGTGGCGCGCGCGATGGCCCGGGTCATGATGAGGGGCATGTTGTCTTTGAGGCTCTTAAACGCGATGGCCGAGACGTCTTCGGCCAGCTGGGTGTCGACGGCGGGCCTTGAGTCCACCAGCACGTCCGAAGAGACGATGGAAAAATGGTCCTGGACGTACTCGGGATAGGCGACCGTGATGGCGTTGCCCAGCAGCCCGGCCCTTAGCGCGTTGCCCACGCGCGGATCGCGGTCTTCCTCCTGCCGGTCTTTCTTCAGCGCGACCAGCGCGTCGCCCCAGGCGACCTGGACGGTCTTGGAGATTTTGCGCGGCGCGACGCCGTTGTAGTGGATGAAGACCAGCTCCCCGGTGTCGGGCGTGATTTGATCCTGACCCAAGGGGGGGAACTGGGGCATGGGCGTGTTGTAGTCGCCGGCGTACCAGCCGTAGGCCTTCTTCGCCGCGTCCATGGAAATCCGCGCGTCGTCGTTCATGCCCTCGTCGGAGTAGTACAGGGCGTCCAGGTAGCGGGCGAAGGCGTCGTCCTTGTAAATGTCGGACTTCCCGGCGTCGGCGTTGAGGTTGTCCAGAAAGAGCTCGACCTTGCGCGATTCGACCAGGGCGTCGTCGATGTCGCCCCGGAGCGAGTAGTTGAGCGAGCGCAGGATGTGCTCCAGGACCCGGTCGTAGGGGGTCCCGGCAAAGGGCATGGTGTTGTCGTTCAAGATGAGCGTGCCGGCCATCTTGGTCACGCTTTTGGTGTAGAGGTCCTCCATCCGGTGCTCGGCCGCGGCCAAGTCCCGGTCGCTTTTCGCGTACCAGCCGCCGTAATGCTCGACCGCGCCCTTGTCGAGGTAATAGAGGACCGCGTTTTTCTTGCCGAACTGCGTGTGCTTGACGCCGTCCAAGTAGGAGTCGGCCCCGGAGTAATTTTGCGCGGCGATGAGGGAATTAAGCTTCTTCTCGACGCTGATGGAGGGGCCGGCGCAGGAGCACAGCAGGAGGGCCGCGGCGGCGGCTCCTAAAACGAATAAGCCCCCTTTCGGGGGCTTATTGTCTCGCATGGCCGCCTGTGGCCTAGAGGCCGAAGGCGGCGCGCGTAATGTACTTGTTGATCTTGTGTTCGCCGTTCCAGACGATGACGTTGGTCTCCATGTTGACCAGCTTGAGGTTCACTTGGAACGTCACGACGCTGCGCCCGCCGACGGTGTCCTTCATCTCGTTGAGGACGCCTTGGAGCATGAAGTCGGCGCCCGTCTCCTGCCCGTTGGCCTTGCGCGTCGCCGCGGAGGCGTTGGCGTCCTGATCAAGCCTCTCGGAGCGCACGCCCTGGCGGCCCTGGGCGCTGGCCACGAACTGGACCTTGCCCGAGTTGATGAGCTCGCTCTGCAGGCTCTGGATGAAGGTGTCCGTGTCCACGTGCTCGAAGCCCATGTTGCGGACGTCGCCCACGATGACGACGGGCGGATTGGAGTGCTTGGCGTTCCAGTTGTCCAGCCAGGCGCGGGAGAGGCAGTCGGAGATCATCGCGTGGGCCACCTGCCGGGAATCCTGCTCGTTCCAGCGTCCGCTCAAGTCCTGCACCTGGGCGGAGCCTTCCCTTTGCACGCTGATGGAACTGCATCCCGAGAATCCGGCGGCGACGGCTGCTGCGGCGGCGCACAATAATGCTTTTTTCATGGTCTGCTGAAAACGCGCTCCTTTCGGCGGGTTTAGTTCGCCGCGTTGTGCTTGGCTTCCTCGGCGCTCAGGGCGTCGAAAGCCTTGTTCGCGTCGTTCTTGACGTAGTCGCGAATCTGGGCGTTCAAGTCCTTGGACTCATTGAGGCTCTGCTGGACCGCGTTCATGTCCAGCTTGCACAGCGAGTAGTAAACCGGGGGATTGACCGAGCGGTCCACCCAGCGGTCCACGATGACCGCGCCGTGAAGCGTGAACTCGGCGAAGTTCTTCATGGTGCTGGAAACCATCTGCTCCTCGGAGGACTTGGTCATGTCGCCGGCGGTGGTCGACGCCATGTAGTCCTTGGTCAAGGTCGCCACGTAGTCGTTCATGATTTTGGCGAGCTCGCCGCGGGCGCGGTCATCGGCCGACATCTGCGCTAGGGGGATGTTGCGGATGCCCTGGACGCTGCCCACGCCGTAAAACACGCTCTGGCCGCCGTCCTTGAAGGCGCCGTTGCCCTTGTTGACCCAATCCGGGGCGTTCTTGGCGATGGGGGAGACCACGTAGTGGTGGCATCCCGCGAAGAGAGCCAGGCCCAGCCCGGCCGCCAGAAATCCTGCGTACGAAACGAACTTATTCTTGAGATTCATGATTTTCCTCCCTTCATCAACGCCGTTGCTTCGGTTCCGGCAGTGTAGTAAAGTGCCTCCGTGTTGTCAAGATTAGTCAAGGATGGTATGATGTTCGGCGCGATGCAGGACGAAAAAAACCTGGCGTGGCTTGATTTGGAGATGACGGGCTTGGAGCCCTGCACGGCGACCATCCTCGAAATCGCCACCGTGGTCACCGACAGCGACTTGAACGTCCTGGCGGAAGGCCCGGTCCTGGCCATCCACCATGACGACGAGGCGCTGGAGAAGATGGACCCGTGGTGCGTGGAGCAGCACGGGAAATCCGGCCTTACGGACCGGGTAAAAGAATCGAGCGTTACCGTGGAAGAGGCCCAGGCGCGGACCTTGGAGTTCATCGCGGATTGGTGCCCGGAGAAGAAGGCGCCCTTGTGCGGCAACACCATCGGGCAGGATCGGCGCTTCCTGGTCAAGTACATGCCCAGGCTCCACGACTACTTTCATTACCGCTCCGTGGACGTGAGCACTATAAAGGAACTGGTCAAGCGCTGGTATCCGGACGAAAAGTACGTCTATTCCAAAAGCAAGCAGCACGAAGCCCTCGCCGACATCCGCGAGTCCATCGCGGAACTGGCGTACTACCGCCGGACGATTTTTAAGAAGTGCCCTGAGCTCTAGGCTTTTCGGACGTTGGCTGCCTTAGGCCCTTTCTCCGTTTGCTCGACGTCGTATTCCACGGCCTGATTCTCGGCGAGGCTCTTGAAGCCGTCGCCTTGAATCGCGCTGAAGTGCACGAAGAGATCCTTCGATCCGTCGTCCGGCGTGATGAAGCCGTACCCCTTCTGATCGTTGAACCACTTCACTTTCCCTGTCGGCATTGCAGTTCCTCTTTCCGCTTCCGGTCCACGGGGCCTCCACGGCGCGCCCCGCACGCGCGACGGCGCCTGCCTTTTAAGTATAGCTCCCCGGCGGCGGGGATCAAGGGGGGCGGGAGCTTAGCGATTGAGCGCGCGCAGGGAGTCTTGGTAGACCCGGAAGAGGTGGGTCGGCCGGCCGCCGGGGGGCAGCATCTGCTCCAGGGCGTACCAGAAGAAGCCGCCGCAGACGGATTGGGGCGCGGCGGCGCAGGAGGCCGGGGTGTAGAGGCTGACCAAATCCTCCCGCGCGCCTTCGATGTCGCCCGGATCGAGCCACCAGTAGCCCCGCTGCCGCCCCTGCTGGCCGTATTCAAAATCACCGATCATGAGCGTCTTGTCCGGCAGGAATTGCGCCGTCTTTTGGAAGATGGGCTCGAACACCAGGCCGACGGGGTTGTCCTCGGGCTCGAGGCTCAGCGCGACCGCGTCGAGGTTCTGCCCGAAGCCCAGCGGAACGTAATGGGAAAGCCAGCCCTCCAGGCAATGCCCGAAGTCGGGCGCGGTCGGCCCCCACCAGTAGAGCGTCGCGACGGTCTCCAGCCGCGGGTCGATTCCCTTGAGCGCGGCCGCGGCGGCTTGGGCGATCGCGAACGTTTGATCGGTCGAGAGCGGCGCCTTCATGCCGCCCAGCCAATTCCCGTTGATTTCGTTGCCGATTTCCCAACTGGGAATAAGGCCCTCGTAGTGCAGCGCCAGATTTTTGGCGCGCGCGGCGTAGAGTTGGGGCGTGAGCCCCGCGGGCCTGCTGGCCGAGTCCAGGACGCAGCCCATGA
>JAGWJU010000066.1 GCA_028865585.1 Elusimicrobiota bacterium
CGAGTAGCCGATGACCGCGGTGAGCGGCGTCCGAAGTTTGTGGGAAATCAGGGAGAGAAAGGTGCGCTTGAGCCGATCTTTTTGCCGCACTTCGGTTTCGTCCCGGAAAATCCAGAGCCGGCTTTGCCGAGACCTCGCGTCCGTTTCACCGGCCGATGCGGGGAAAGGCGCGGCGGTTCCGCCCAAAATGAGGGTTTGAGGGGAATCCCGTCGCGCCTCGAACGGCGCATTTTGGGGCGCGGCCAAGAGCTCTTTAAGGGGGCGGGACAGGGAGAATCCTTCCCAAGCCGCGGTCAGCGCGCCGTCCGAGGAGGCCAGCCCCAAAAGCTTCTTCGCCGCTGGATTGACCAGCAGAAGCCGGCCTTCGGAGTCGGAAAGAATGACGCCGTCGGCCATTTCCGCGAAGACCAAGTCCAGCTTGGCTTTTTCTTCTTTAAGGGACGTGAAAAGCCGCGCGTTTTCGAGGGCCACGCTGGCTTGGGAGGCGAACGCCTCGAAGCCGCGCAGGTCTTCCGCGGAAAACGCCCCGCCGATCTTGTTGATGGCTTCCAGGACTCCCAGCAGGCGTCCGCGGATGACCAGCGGCACGGCCAAAATCGATTGAGTGACGAAGCCGGACTGCGCGTCCATGTCCGGAGACCAGCGCGCGTCCGCCCGGACATCCGGGATGATTTCGCTTTTGCGGCTCAGGGCCACGGATCCGGCGATGCCTTGTCCTGGTTTCAGGCGCGCGCGCGCGGCGGCAGCGCCCAGGCCCAGGGCCACGTGAAAATAGAGCTCACCGGTGCCATCGTCGCGGAGCAGGAGGGAGGCGTTTTGGGATCCGACCACGCGCGAGGCGGTTTCCAAGATGGTGCGCAAAAGCTCGTCTAAATCCAGCTTCGAGGACAGAAGCCTTCCGATTTCGAAAAGGCTTTCCAGGGCTTCAGGGGAGGACGGCATGATCTTTAGCGGCTCCGCTCTGCGGCTTGGGGACGCTGGGGATGTTTCATCGTCGGCATTTTCATTGTATAATAACAAAAGATGCTTCTCTCAAAAGAGTCCCTCAAGGGCCTCATCGCGCTTCAGGAGCGCGATAAGATTTTAGACGCCCTGCGCGCGGACATGGCCACCGTTCCGGAGGAAATCTCGGGCTTGCGGGAAAAAATCGAGACGGAAAAATCCCGGGCCGCTTCCGCGAAAGCCAAAACCGTCGATTTGGAAAAGAAAAAGAAGGAAAAAGAGCTCGAGTTGGCCCAGAAAGAAGAGGCGGCGCAGAAGCACGGGCGGGAGCTTAACGCGGTCAAGACCAACGAGGCGTTCAAGGCTCTTCAGGCCGAAATCGACAAGGCCAAGATCGAAGCCGGAGAGATCGAAACGCAAATTTTGGAAGTCATGGAGCAAATCGACGCGGCCCGCCGCGAGGAAAAAGCCATGGCGGGAGACATCGCGGCCGTGGAAAAGGGGCTGGTCGGCCAGATTTCACAAGCCGAGGCGAAGCTGGCCGAAATCAAGGGCCGGTTCGAAGCGGCGCAGGCGCAGCGCGACGAGTCTGCAGGCGCGGCGGATGCGAATGCGGTCAAGCTTTACGAGCAGATCCGCGGGCGGGGCAAGCTCGACGCCGTCGTGGCGGCGGAGGGGGGGCACTGCGGCGCCTGCCGGATCGCGTTGGCGCCGCAAGTCATCGTGGATTTGACCAGGGCCAGTCAGGTCGTTACCTGCGAGAATTGTCAGCGAATTTTGTACCGTCCGGAATCCTTGGCGGCTCAAGCCGCCTGATCTGCGCGTTAATTAAAAAACATGGTTTTGGGAGGCGGCCGGGGAGTCGCTTCGCCGCGTTTCGCGGCGGAGAGGAACCTCCGAACTCCACAGGGCGCGGCGCCCGCCGAAAGGCGGGACGCCCGGGGCGAAAGGCCCGGGCGATGGAAAGTGCCACAGAAACAAACCGCCGGTCCCGGCTTTGCCGGGGCTGGCAAGGGTGAAAAGGCGAGGCAAGAGCTCACCGCTTCTGCCGTGAGGCAGAGGGTCCAGGCAAACCCCGCCGGGAGCAAGGCAGTAGGGCGGTTCGCGCGGCCCGCGCAACCTCGGGTGATAGACGAGGCGGCCGCCCGGTGGCCGCATCAGAGAAATGATTCCCTCGCTTCGTCCGCGCAAGCGGCGGGGCCAGACAGAATTCGGGGTACAGGCCGCCTCCTCTGATTTGGAGCACACTGATGGCATTTCCGATTGATCGTCCTCGCCGCCTAAGACAAAGTCCGGGCTTGCGGCGGCTGGTCCGGGAAACCTCCTTGGCGCCGGATGATTTCGTCCTGCCGTTTTTTATCCGCCCCGGCCGGAGCCGAAAGCGGCCCATCGCCTCCATGCCGGGCCATTTCCAATATTCCTGCGAAGAGTTCGTCAAAGCGCTCCCGGCTGTAGTTTCCGCGGGAATTCCGGCCATCATCCTTTTCGGCATTCCGGAAAAAAAGGACGCGCGCGGGACCGGGGCCTGGACCAAGGACGGCATCGTGCAGCGCGCGGCCGCCGCGGCCAAGGCGAAGTATCCGGATTTGGTCGTCATCGCGGATCTGTGTTTTTGCGAGTACACGGACCACGGCCACTGCGGCATCGTCCGCAAAGGGCGCGTGGATAACGACGAGACGCTCGAGTTTTACGCACGGACCGCGGTCGCGCAGGCCAAGGCTGGCGTCGACGTCGTGGCGCCCAGCGGCATGATGGACGGCCAAGTCGCGGCGATTCGAAGGGGATTGGATGCCGAGGGTTTCTCGGGCACGCCCATCCTCGCTTACGCCGCGAAGTACGCCAGCGCCTTCTACGGCCCTTTTCGCGACGCGGCGGAATCGCCGCCCCGGTTCGGAGACCGCGCGTCTTACCAGATGGATCCGGCCAACGCCCGCGAAGCGTTGCGTGAAGCCGCGCTGGACGTCGAAGAAGGCGCCGACATGATCATGGTCAAGCCCGCGCTGCCTTATTTGGACGTGCTTTCAGCGGTGCGTCGACGCTGCCAGCTCCCGGTCGCGGCCTATAATGTGTCCGGCGAATTTTCCATGATCAAAGCGGCGGCCAAGGCGGGGTGGCTGGATGAGAAAAAGGCCGTCTTGGAGGCGCTGACCTCGATTAAGCGCGCCGGAGCCGACTTTATTCTCACGTATCACGCCTTGGAAGCCGCGCGGTGGCTGGCCTAAAGTCCAAGCGGCTTTTCACCCGCGCCCAAAGGGCGATTTCGGGAGGGGTCAACTCTCCGGTCCGCTCCTTCAAGGCCGTCGGCGGGACGCCGGTATTCGCGGCGCGCGGCGCGGGCGCCTACCTCTTCGACGCGGATGGGCGGCGGTACGCTGATTTCTGCCTGTCCTGGGGCCCGCTGATTTTCGGCCACGCCCGGAAAGAAATCATCTCCGCGGCGCAGGCCGCCATGAAAAAAGGCACGACTTTTGGTGCGGCGACGGAGGGCGAGGTGCTCTTGGCGGAATCCATCAAGAAGGCCGTTCCGTCAATCGATTCGGTACGCCTGACCAGCTCCGGGACCGAGGCTGTTTTTTCAGCCCTGCGTCTGGCCCGCGCTTTTACGGGCCGCACCCTTATCGTCAAGTTCGCCGGGTCCTATCATGGCCACGTGGACAGCCTCCTGGTGGGCGCTGGATCCGCCGCCGCGACGCTGGGAATGCCCGATTCCGCCGGCGTGCCGGAAGCGTGGGCAAAAACCACGATCGTTCTTCCCTATAACGATTCCCAGGCCGTTGTTGATGCGTTCGCAAAATGGGGCGGAGACATCGCGGCGGTCATCGTCGAGCCGGTTGCCGGCAACATGGGCGTGGTTTTGCCGGAACCTGGATTTCTGCAGACGCTGAGAGCGCAAACGTCCAAGCACCAAGCGCTTTTGATTTTCGATGAAGTGATCACGGGGTTTCGCGTGGGCCTGGGCGGCGCGCAGGGCCTCTACGGCATTAAGCCGGATTTGACGTGTCTTGGAAAAATTATCGGCGGAGGCTTTCCCCTGGCTGCCTTCGGCGGCCGCCGCGACATCATGGAGCTTTTAGCGCCGCTTGGTCCGGTTTATCAAGCCGGCACGCTCTCCGGAAATCCCGTTGCCGTCGCCGCCGGGCGCAAGTGCCTGGAGCTGCTGCGCCGGGCCAATCCCTATCCCGCGCTGGAAGCCGCGGCGCGCGGGTTCGTGCGCGACGCCGAGGCCGCGGCTCAAAAAGCGGGAGTCCCCGTGATGGTTAACAGGGCGGCCTCAATGTTCACTATTTTTTTCACGGAGTCGCCGGTCAGAAATTTCATCGAAGCAAAGCGGGCAGACGCGAAGCGTTACGGCCGATTTTTCAACAGCCTCCTGGAGGCGGGCGTCTATTTCCCGCCGGCGCAGTTCGAGGCCGCGTTCCTGTCCACGGAGCACGATGCGCGGGTTCGCGAACAGGCCCTGAAGGCGCTCGGCCGGGCCTTGAACGCGCTCTAAGCGGCGGCGCGCTGGGCCGTCCGCGAGTCGAGGGCCTGCAGGAAACTGTTGAGGGTGGCGTAGCGTTCGGCGGCGTCGTGCGCCCAGGCGACAGCTTCTGCGCCGCGGCCGTATCCGCTTATTTCCAAGAAACAAAGGGCCAGCGCGGCGACCGCCTCTTTTTCACGCTCGGCCGCGCCTTGAGGCGCGGGAACAGCCGAGCCCAAGGCGCCGGGCGATGTTTCACGATTCAGGCCCGGCCCGGCTGAACTCGACGCTAGGCCAAAATCAAGGATTTTGACCGTGCCATCCCGGCTTAACAGGATGTTTTCGGCCTTGAGATAAGGGTAGCCGACGCCGCGCGCCAGAGCTTCGCGCAGGGCCCCGCCCAGTTCGTCCATGATGCCGCGAATTTGCGCGGGCCTAAGAGCGCCTTTTTCGCGCAGTATCTCACCCAGAGGGCGGCCTTTTAGAGCCTCGAAGACAAGAAATACCTGGCCTTTGTTTTCGGCGACGGAGTAAATTTTGATGAGGGCGGGGTGATGAATATCCGAGAGCGCGCGCACGTCGCTTAAAATTCTGCGGCGTTCCGAAGCGGGAAATCCGGAGACGCCGAAGAGAGGTTTGACGCCGACTTCCCGTTCCAAGGCTTTGTCCCAGCCGGCATAAGCCTCTCCGAGGCTTGGGAAATCAAGGGCTGCCTCCAGGCTGATTCCTTCTGGCGCAGGCCAGGAGACGCCGCCTTGGGCGGCGACCGGAGCCGCAGCGCCGTCCGGGCGGATCAGCCGCAAAATTCCGGCGCCGACCAGCAGGCCGCCCGCCAGTGAACAGGTCAAAACCATGAGAAAGGCGAGACTTCGGCCATCTTGCCAGAGTGCGGGCGCGCTTTCTTTCCGGCTTGGCGCTGGGATGAGCCCGTAGCGCTGCAGCGCTTCATGGTAGGGGGGGATGAAGTCGGGATTGATGGCGGAGGCCTGCCTTAAGTCCGCCAAAGCGGAACGGATGTTTCCCTCTTGCTCGTCGGCCCGGCTGAGATTCGCGTAGGCGTAGGCGTCCCGCGGGTCGCTTTCCAACGAGGCGTTCGCGTCCGCGATGGCGTCGCGCGCCCGGCCCAGGCGATTGAAGGCCCATCCGCGCTCATCGCGCAGCAGAATATAAGCCGGATTGACGGCCAGACCGCGGCTCGCGTTGGCGATGGCGGAGCGGTATCGCCCGCGCATGTTGTCCGCGGCGGCCTGGTAATAGTAGGCGGCGGGATTTTTCGGATCGAGCTCCGCGGCCTTGACGGCGTCGCTGAGAGCGGAGGAGTAATCCGCCACGGCAATTTTGCCTGCGGCGTCCTGAAGAAGCCCGCTGGCGCGGGAGAGCGCCGAACCGGCCCGGGGGGGTCGCATTGCCGAGGCGCCGGCTCCTTGCCTCGGGAGGGCGGAGGCACTTCCTGCCGTCACGGCTCCACGTCCGGAGCCTGCGGTCAAAAATCCCGCGGAAGGCGTGTCCCAGGCGACCGTTATTTTTCCAAGGTGGAAGCGGGCGTTTTTTTGGCTGAGAAGACCCAGAAGGGCCGCGGCGGCCTTGTTCGAAGGATCAATCGAGAGCGCGCGCCGCGCCGCATTTTCGGCGGCTCTACGGTTTCCCATGGCCGCAAAAGCCAGGGCCTCGTTGCGCCATGCCGCGGAATTTTTGGGAGAAAGCGCCGCCGAGCGCTGGGCGGAAACGAGCGCCTGCCGGGGCCTCCCAAGGCCTAAATCCGCCTGGGAGGCGCTCAGCCAAGCCGAAGAGCTTTTGGGGTTCCTTGCGATGATTTGCCGGGCGAAGCCGCGGGCATCCTGCCAATTGCCCACGGCATTGTCGAGATCGGCCATGTCCTGCTGCAGAGTCTCGGGAATTTGAGAGGAAGAGGCTTCCGCGCTGCGAATGTCCGAACCCAAGGACGAGGCCGCTGTGCGCACGGCGGCGGACCGAAAGCCGGGAGGCAGGGTGGGCAGCTCGCTCTCGATGTTTTCGAAATCGGAGCCGAAGGACGCCAGCTCGGGGAGCCCGCGCCAGCTGGAGCGGTCGGAGCCGATGGCTGAAAGGGCCAGGGACGCCTGAGGGGAAAGAGAGGCGTCTTCGGGCGCCGCTTCGTCGAGCGCCTGCCCGCGAAGGAGCGGCGGGGAGGCGAAGAAGATGCCGGCGGCGACGGCGGCGACCACGGTTTTCATGGGGGCCTCTTCGGGAGTGTAGAGACGCCCCCTTGACTTGTCAAGGGCCCGCGGCTGTTGGTTGGCTGGAGATTTTTCTCTTCTGGAAACGCGCGCGCCGAAAAAATTAGATAGACTATTCCGCATGGCAAAACAGGGCGTAGTCATAGTCGGCGGGGGTGTCGTCGGTGTTTCCGCGGCGTATT
>JAGWJU010000067.1 GCA_028865585.1 Elusimicrobiota bacterium
CGCTTTTTGTTCCCGAAGTCGGGGTAATTGTCGAAGAGGAGTTCCAAGTCGCCCGAAGGGGAAAAGCGGGCGACCAGGTTGTTGCTGGGGTTATAAAGCGGGTAGGGCTGAGAGGTTTTGCCGCCGGGCAGGACCCAGGACTTGGTGCGCTCGTCGAAGGAGAAGCTTTTCCCGCGCCACTGCGCGCGTCCGGGGCGGGCAAGCAAAGCCAGCGCCGCCAGGCCGGCGGCCGCACCAAGTGTTTTTTTCATTCGGGCATTCCTATGATAGGCCGGAGCCGCCGTTCGGGCAAGAAGCGATGGACCCAGGCGGGCCTGGGACCAAAGGCCGCGGGCGGGTTGATATAATGGAGGCATGCCAGGGCACGCGCGCGGGGCGAAGCTCCCCGCCTTCACGGTTCCCCGGCCGGCGTTCTTTTTTCAAGCCGCGGCGCTTTTGGCCCTTCTGGTTTTCTACGGCATGTTCCTGTGCCGGAAAATAGACTTCGCGACCGCGGACCTGGGCCGGCACCTCATGAACGGCTCCATCATCCTCAAGTCCTGGACCGTGCCCGAGACCAACCTCTACTCCTACACCTACCCCGCCTTTCACGCCATCGACCACCACTGGGGCACGGGCGTGATTTTTTTCCTGATTCAGCGCGCGTTCGGCTTCAAGGGCCTCTCCGTGTTCGCCATCGTGATGGGGCTTTTGACCTTCCTGGCGCTCTTCGATTTGGCGCGCCGCGTCTCCTCCTTCGAGGCCGCGGCCTTCTGCGCCGCGGTGCTCATCCCCTGCCTGGGCGATCGGGCCGAAATCCGCCCGGAGATGTTCAGCTACCTTTTTGGAGCGATCTTCTTGTGGGTCTTGTGGCGCTACCGCGACAACGCCGTGTCCGAGCGCCCGCTCTACGCCCTGCCGTTTTTGGAGATTCTCTGGGTGAATCTCCACATCTACTTCTTCCTGGGGCCATGGATTTGCGGCGCCTTCCTTATAGACGCCGGCTGGGATTACGTGCGCGACCGGCGCTCGGCCAGGCGCTTGAAGGCCATGGCGCTGCTGCTGTCGGCGCTCGCCGCGGCGACGCTGTTTAATCCCATGGGATTTCAAGGCGCGGTCTACCCGGCCTTCATCTTTAATAATTTCGGCTACCGCCTGCTGAAGAATCAGTCGGTCTGGTTCATCGCGCGGATTTTCAAGTATCCGCCCACGCCCTATTTCGAGGCGGCCTTCGCGCTCTTGGCGGCCTCGTGGCTGGCCGTGTGGTACTTTCTGCGCCGGCGCTTCTCCCCGGCGCAGCTGCTCTTGAGCGTTTTTTTCAGCGCGGCGGCGTGGTTCGCGGTGTGCAATTTCACCATGTTCGCTTATTTCGCCCTGCCGCTGGCCGCGGCCAACTGGGGCGCGGTCATGAAGGTGACGCGGACGCCGGCGTGGCTCAAATCCTGGCTCCTGCCCGCGGGCGCCCTCATTGCCGTCGCCATGATGCGCCTGGACCCCGCCTACTTCGTTCAGCGCTGGCGCGGAAACTTCGGCCTGGGCCTGGCGCCGGGCGTGGAGGATTCGGCGAACTTTTTCCTTAAAAACGGCCTTGCGGGCCCCGTCATGAACAACTACGACAACGGGGGCTACCTCATCTACAACCTCTACCCGCAGGAGCGCGTCTTCGTGGACAACCGGCCCGAAGCCTACCCCGCTTCGTTTTTCCGCGACGTCTACGTGCCCATGCAGCAAAGCGACGCCAAGTGGCGGCAGATGGAGAAGCGCTACGGCTTCAACGCCATCTTCTTCGACTGGCACGACCTGACGCCCTGGGGACAGTCCTTCATCATCCGCCGCGTGCGCGACCCGCAGTGGGCGGCGGTCTACGCGGACCGCTACGACGTCATCCTGCTCAAGCGCAACGCGCGGAACGCCGCCTTGATCGCGCGCTACGAGCTGCCGCAGGACGCCTTCGGCGTTTCCCACCCCGCCGGGCGCTAAACGAGCTTCGGCCGCGTCCTAATACGCGGGCTTGAGGCGGGACAGCCCGTCTTCAAAGCGCTTCTTGAAGCCGGGCGACAAGACGTCCGCGCAGGCGGCGTAGCGGATGAAGGGCTCGTCCGCCGAGCTTCCAGGTGCGGCGTCAAAGTGCACGCCCACGATGCCGGCCTGCGCGATGGCGAGCGCGTTGAAGGCGCGGGCGGGGGCAAATCCGTGGCGCCGCGCGTAGGCCGCCACGTCCTCTCCAAAGGCGCGCTTGGGAATTTTCCAGAGGGTGAAGAATCCCGCGTCGGCGCGGCAGGCGGGCTTTAAGCCCGCGGCCGTAAAGCGTTTGACCAGGTAGTCCACGCGAGCCCTGTAGAGGCGGCGCAGACCCTCAAGCGTCTTTTTGGCGCGGCGGCGATTCGAGAAGAATTCCCCGTAGGCGGCCATGACCGAGGGCACGGGCCCCGAGTCCGTATTCCCCTTGATGACCAGAAAGTCCTCCACGAAATCCCTGGAGCCGACCAAAGCGCCCAGGCGCGCGCCCGGGTCGCTGAAGGATTTGCTGACGGAGTAAAGCTCCAGCCACTCCAAAGCGGGATATTTCGCCGCGGCGCGGGCCAAGGAGACGTGGCCGGGCCCGGAGAGGCCGACGTAGGCCGCGTCGTTGACCAGGCGGATGCGGCGCTTTAAGCAGTAGCGGATGAGCTCGTCCCACTCGGCGTGGGAGGCCGCGACCGAGGCGGGGTTGCCGGGGCGGATGAGGAAAATCAAGTCCGGCGCGCGGCCGCCGGATTTTTTAAGCGCGGCTTTGAGGCGCGAAAGCTTGGGCTTCATGCCGTCTTCGGACAAAAGCGGCCAGACCACGCGCCGGGCGCCCAGGTAGCCGCCCCAGGCTCCGGCGACGTCGTAGGCCGGCAGGCACGAGGCGAAGCGGAAGGCGCGGCCTTTTTTGCGCGCGGCGGCCAGGCCGCAGGCCAAGGGAATCATCGCGGTCGCGGTCTTGATGCCCGCGATGGGAAGCGCCGCGAGGCGCGGGTGGTCCTGCACGCGCAGGCCCGAGTGCAGCTCCACCATGGCCTTGGCGAAGCCGCGCAGGTTTTTGGCCTCGGCGTAGGTGTGGTAGTCATAGCCCGGGTCCTTAGCGAAGCGCGCCTGCAGGCGGCGGATGTCCGCGGGCGGCACGCCGTCGGGGTTGCCCAGGGACAAGTTCAAGGGCTCTTGCCCCGTCTCTTGGCGGTAGCCGTCTACGAGCGCGTAGATGGACTGGAACAGGTTGACGCCCTGGGCGGGGATGCGGCGGCTCATGTCGCAGTGATGATAGCCAACTCCGGCCCGGCCGGAAAAGCCCCTTGCGCGGATCCCGGGGGCCTGTTAAGCTTAGGGACGTGAAAACCTGGATGGCCGCGCTGGCGGCCGCGCTTCTGGCCGCCGCGCCCGTCTGCGCGCAAAACGCGGGCGATTCCGGCTTCATCCAGGGGCTTTCCGCCGTCAGCGTCTCGCCGGGCTTCGTCTTGGCGGCCAAGAAAATACGCGTCAACGCGCTCGCGGGGGAATACGCCCGGGACATCGCGGCGCTTTTGGGCTGGTACGGCCAAGCCGACGCGCGGCCGGGCCTCGACCCCGCGGCCATGTCCGCCGTCGTGGTCAAGGGCCTTAAATCCGGCGCCTACGACGGCGTCATCTTCGGAGAGTCGCACGGCAACGCGCGGGAGCAGGCCGCGGCGCGGCTCATCATCGGGAACATTCTCGCGAGCGGCGTCAAGGTGGGCGCATTCCTGTCCGAGGCGACGCAGGTCCAGGGCGGCAAGCCCGTGGGGCTTTTCGCGCCGACCCAGTTCGCCAAGGCGGGCGTGCCTACGGGGCTCTTCGTCAACCAGTTCAATCCGGAGCCCGACGTCGCGCGGGGTTTGAAGATGGCGGGCCCGGGCCTCCTCGTCACTTACACGGGCTCGGCCCACACCTCGCGCAAGATGCGGGACTTCGTCTACAAGACGCTCAAGGAGTCGGACCTGCACTGGGAGAAGTATTTCCCCGGCCGGCCGACCGTGGAGGAGTCGTTCTTGCGCCACGGCAAGCGGCCCATCATCGTCGCCATGCTGGAGGAGTCCACGGTGCTCGACTGGATCGAATACCTCGAGCTCCGGGATGCGACCAAGGACAAAAGCCTCGAGCAGTTCCGGGAAAATTTGATCGCGCTTGACCGCGCGTGGAAGAGGCAGACCGGGCGCTTCGCGCCGCGTCAGACCATCGGCTTTATCCAGGCGCCCGGGCAGCCCAATTTGTACCTGGGCATCGCGCCGACGGACCGGCGGCCACTGGAGTTGGAAGCTTTGGAGAAGGCCGCTTCGGAATCGGCGTTTGACCGCTGGCTGGGCGCCGGCAAGGTCGCCAGCGCCGAGTCCGAGGCGCAGAGTTCGTGCTCGGCTCTTGGGGCTTGCAACACGCAGTATCAAGTCTACGTCTACAGCGGCCCGGAGGAGAGTCTGCCCGCCTGCGCCTACGGCCCGGTCAAGGCCAAGGACGGGAGCGTGACCAAGCCGTGCTTCGACAGCTCTTCGGGCGGCTTCTCGGGCCAGTACGGGGACGTCTTCGCCCGCGTCGTCCCCCAATCGAGCCTTCCTTAAAACGGCGCCGTCCGGCTCTAGGCGGAGAGCTCCTTCACGTACCAGCGGTCGCAGCCGAAGTGCCCGGTCTTGCCCATGGGCTTATTGAGGGGAACAAAGCCGTTTTTCTCGTAGAGCGCGCGGGCCCGGGTCATGCGCTCCAAAGTTTCCAGGTAGCAGCGTTTGTAGCCTAACGCCCGCGCGGCCTTGAGGCACTTCTTGAGCGCGGCTTGGCCGGCGCCCAAGCCCCGGAGCTCCGGAAGAAAATACATCTTGCGCAGCTCGCACACGCCCTGCGGGCCGTTTTCCAACGGGCCGATGCCCGCGCCGCCCTTGACCGCCCCGTCGACGCTGACCACGAAATAGGCGTGGCCGGGGCGCGAGTAGGCTTGGGAGATGAAGTCGACTTCGGGGTCGTTGATGGCGAAGCCCGCGCCGCAGGCGCCGAACTCGGGCATCACCGCGCGGATGACGCGGGCCAGGACGGGGTCGTCTTCCGCGCGGACGGGCCGCAGCGCAAAGCCCGGCACCGCGCGCGGAGCGCGCAGTACTGGGCCGCATAAGGGAAGTGAGTTGCGGTCCGGCACCGCCGGATTAGTTGCCGCTCGAGCGCTGGTGGCCGCCTTCGACTTCGCAGGCGCACCAGTCGGGATGCGGCGCGCCGTCCTTCCAGCCGAACTTCTCGAGGTTGGTCTTGACCCAGCAGGGGTAGCAGAGCATGAGCCGGTTGATGGGCTTGGTCTCGCCGCAGCGGCGGCACAGGCCGTCCTTGGGCGGCTTTTTCTGGTTGAGGCGCCGCGCGTCCTTCTCGTCCTTGGGCTCCTCGACGGGCAACTCCGTCTCTTGAATCTGCTCCGTCGGGGCGTCTTGCAGTTCCGTGGTCATGGTCCGACTCCTCTGTTGCACCGGCGGCACCAGGCCCCGATGCGTCCGTTGGTGGATTTGCGGGAAAGCTTCAGAAATTCGCGGCAGCCGGGGCAGTAGACGTCCAGGCCCGAGAGATCCAGGCCGGGATAATCCTTTTCGAAGGCCTCCTGGCTCATGTGCCTGGGCTGGATCCACTTCCCGTCGCGCATCGCTCAGCGCCCTGTTTTTCCTTTGACGAGCTGGTCGAGTTCGTAGGGAAGGGCGAAGTGCATGTCCTCCTCGACGGTCTCGAACTCCTCGACCTGGGAGACGCCGAAGTGGTCGCGGCAGTACTTGACGGTCTCCTGCACCAGGACCTCGGGAGCCGAGGCGCTGGCGGTCAGGCCCATCGTGTGCACGCCGGAGAGCCACTCTTCCTTGATGCCCGAGGCGCGCTCGATGAGGTAGGACTTGACGCCCTGGCCGCGCGCGACCTCGCACAGGCGCAGGGAGTTGGAGCTGTTGGGCGCGCCCAAGACCAAAAGAAGGTCCACGTGCGGGACCATGGCTTTGACCGCGTTCTGGCGGTTCTGCGTGGCGTAGCAGATGTCGTCCTTGGCGGGCGGACGCAGGTTGGGGAAGCGCTTCTTTAAAACCTCCACGATCTGCTTGGTGTCGTCCAGGGACAGCGTCGTCTGCGTGAGGTAGGCGACTTTGTTCGGGTCCTTTACCTGGACGGTCTCGGCTTCCTTGGGCGTGCCCACGATCTGGATGTGGTCCGGAGCCTCGCCCATGGTGCCGATGGCCTCGACGTGCTCGGCGTGGCCGATGAGAATGATGGAAAACCCGCGCTTGGCCAGGGCGATGGCCTCCAGGTGCACCTTGGTCACCAAGGGGCACGTCGCGTCGATGACCTTGAGCTTGCGGGCCTTGGCCTCCTGCTCGACTTGCGGGCTCACGCCGTGGGCCGAGAAGACCAGCCACGCGCCCGCCGGCACCTCCTTGAGGTCCTCGACGAACACCGCGCCCTTGGCGCGCAGCTCGTCGACCACGTAGCGGTTATGGATGATTTCGTGGCGGACGTAGACGGGCTTGCCGCAGATTTCAAGGGCTTTTTCCACCACGTCGATGGCGCGCACCACGCCGGCGCAGAAGCCGCGGAGCTTAGCCAGCACCAGCTTGTCGATTTTGACCTTCGTCTGAGTTTCAATCATGTGATGTCTCCAATGCTCGCGTCAGCTCGGGCTCGCCGCGGGCGCTTGTTCGGTTTTCTTGGCGGCGGACTTGCCCATCCACTCCGCGGTGCGCTGGTAAATCTTGGGCGCGGAGAGGCCCACCATGTCGTAGAGAAGGGCCGGGGCGCCGTGGTCGATGAATTTGTCG